>NZ_RZQT01000013.1:0-74699 GCF_003998485.1 Mesorhizobium sp. M7A.F.Ca.CA.001.04.2.1 | reverse complement strand
GCGCCAGAGGCCGCCACCCGCCGCGACGCTCAGCTTTCCGGGCCGGTCGTCGTAGCGCAGCGAGGCGGCGGCGAGGCCTATCGCGGCCGCCTGCCGGGCCTCGTCGCGGATGCCGTTGATGTCCGAATTGAGCTGGCCGAGCTTCTGGTCGGTATAGTCGTTGGCCTGCTGCAGGGTCGTGGCGGCTACCTTGTCGGTGTAGTCGTTGGACGTATCGATAGCGTAAGCCACGCGGTTGTCCGTATAGCTCTTGCCGGCGGTCAGGCCCTGGTTCATCTGGTCGACATTGACCGCATCGGTCCCTTTGACGCCGGGGCCGACATTGGAGATGACGACCGGCGCGTTGACGTCGCCACCCTGCAGCGTGATGGTGTTCGACTTGACGCCGCCCGGGGCGTCATAGGTCACCGCGTTCTGGGTGAGGTTTCCGACGCCGGCTTTCAAATCCTCGATCGCCGTGTTGGTGGCGTAGAGCTGCGAGCCGTTGATCGCATCCGTGCTGCCGGCATCGACGCGCCCGGCGGCGACATTGGTGATCGTCCGCTCGGCGCCGGCATCGCCGACGCTGACGGTTCCGGTCGGAGTCGTTCCGGCGAAGGTGTAGGTCTTGCCGCCGATGACGGTGCTGGAGGTGCCGACGGCTGTCTGCGTCACCGAGCCGGAGCCGAGCGCCACATCGTTGGCGTTGTTGGCCTGCGCACCCTGGCCGAGCGCGACGGCGCCCGCCCCGGTAGCCGTCGAGCCATGGCCCGCAGCCACGCTCTCGGCGCCGCTCGCCACGCTTTCCGGCCCGATCGCCACCGCGTTGGTGCCGCCGGCGATGCTGTCGGCCAGCGTCGAATTGGCGTGGAAGTATTTGATGCCGCCGCCATTGCTGATGGTGGTCAGGGCATTGTCGACGGCCGTCAGGCCGTCATAGACGGTCGAGTAGTTGTTGCCCTGGATAGTGTAGGTCGGGCCGGTGATCGAGCCGTCGGGATTGATCGTGGTAACGCCGCCGAACAGGTCGGTGACGTTTTTCGTCACGCCGCGCAACTGCGAGACGTTGACGCCGTCGGTGTCGGCCGAGCCCGCCGCGACATTGGTCAGCTTGCGTTCGGCCCCGGCGGCGCCGATCGACACCTCGCCGACCGAGGTCTGCGGACCGGCGAGCGCGAAGGCCGTGTAGCCGGCCTGCGCGCCGACCGTGGTGATGGATTGCGCACCGAGCGCCACGCTGTTGATGAAGGTGCTCTGGGCGCCGGCGCCGAGCGCCACCGACTGGACCCCGGACGCCAGCGAATTGGTGCCGAGCGCCAGGCCGTCGGCCAGCAACACATGGGCGTTCTGGCCGATGGCCGTTCCGCCGGGCGCTGTCAGGTCGACGATGGCGCCGTTGCCGATGCCGATGCCATTGTCGCCGTTGACGACAGTCGTCGGGCCGACCGCGACCGATTCCGCGCCGACCGCGAGCGAGTCGCCCGCCGCCGAATTGGCGTGGAAGTATTTCGTCGAGGTAACCGATACGGCAGCGATGGCGCCGGCGAGCTGGCGCACCGTCACTGCGTCCTGGTCCTGCGTGCCGTCGGCCACGTTGGTGATCTGCCGGTAGGAGTTGACATCGCCGACCGAAACGGCGCCGAGCAGCGTCTTGTCGCTCGTGTTGTACTGGATGAAGTTGGACGGACCGGCCGCGATCTGGCCGGTGGCCGGAGCGATCGCGCGATCGGAGATCGAACCCGAGCCCAGCGCCACGCTGCCGTCGATGCTGGCCTTGCTGTCGCGGCCGAGCGACAGCGCGCTGATGCCGGTCGCGGTCGCATTGTAACCGACCGCTGTGGACCCGACGCCTTGGGCGAAGGAATCGGTCTGCGCCAGCCCGGCCTCGTTGGTGCGGGCGTAGCGGATGCCTATGCCGTTGGCATCGGTATAGGTGGTCGAGGTGTCGCCGGCGATGTTGTTGAACGTGTTGCCGAGATTGGTGACGGAACCGCCGATGGTGCTGAGCGTGGTGCCGATGGCGTCGACGGCCTGGTTGGTGGCGGCGAGCTGCGAACCGTTGATGGCATCGGTCGACGTCGAACTGATCCGTCCGGCGGCGACGTTGGTGATGGTGCGTTCGGCGCCGACCGCGCCGACGCTGACCGTCGAGGTCGGGTTGGTGCCCTGGAAGGCGTAGGTGGTGCCATTGATCACGGTGCTGGGCGTGCCGACGGCGACGTCAGTGACACTGCCTGAGCCGAGCGCCACGTCGCCCGCATTGCCAGCAGCAGAGCCGGCGCCCAGCGCGAGCGCGTTCTGGGCGACGGCATTGGCGCCTACACCAACAGCAGTCGCCTGAACGCCAGCCGCAAGCGAGTTCTGGCCGATCGCCGTGCTGGAAGTGGCTGTGGCGGTGGCGTTGGCGCCAATGGCGGTGCTGTATTGGCCCGAGGCCTTGGAGATGTACCCCAGTGCCGTTGCGTCGAGCGCCGACGCGACGGCGCCACTGCCGATGGCCGAGGCGTTGGCGTCGGAGGCGCTCGAATTGACGCCGGCCGCGATGGCGTTCGTCCCCGTCGCGGTCGCGACGGGTCCGATGGCGACCGAGTCCGTACCAGTGGCCGAGGAGTCCGCCGCCGTCGAGTTGGCGTGGAAATATTTGATGCCGCCGCCGACGTTGAGATTGTTGACGACGGCGCCGATGGCGTCCACCGCCTGGTTGGTGGCGGCGAGCTGCGAGCCATTGATCGCGTCGGTCGATGTTGAACTGATCCGCCCAGCAGCGACGTTGGTGATGGTGCGTTCGGCGCCGGGTGCACCGATGCTGACCGTAGAGGTCGGATTGGTGCCCTGGAAGGCGTAGGTCGTTCCGTTGACCACACCGCTGGCCGTGCCGACCGCCGTAGTGGTGACCGAGCCCGAACCAAGCGCGACATCGCCGGAGCTTGCCGCCGCTGTCGCGCCATCGCCCAGTGCGACGTTCCCGGCGAGGCCGGCTGCGCCCGCCGTCGAGCCGTTGCCCAGCGCCACCGAGCCTTGCCCGATCGCCTTGTTGCTGTTGCCGATGGCGACGGCGCCGTTGGCCATATTGGCCGCGGTGGCGGTTGCCGTGCCGTCGCTGTTGGCGATGTTGTTGGCGCCGCCGGTGAAGGCGCCGGTACCGCTGGCATAGCTGGGATCGCCGATGGAGACGGCGCCGTCGCCATAGGCAACATTGTCGGCGCCGATGGCGACAGCCTTGCCGCCGCTTGCATTCGCCCTGGTGCCGATGGCGACGGCATCGGCGGAGTTTGCGACCGCGTTCGTTCCGGCGGCGATCGCGTTCTGGGCACTCGCGTTCGCGGTATCGCCCATCGCCAGCGCGCTCGCGCCACTCGCCGATGCGCTAACGCCCAGCGCCGTTGCGCGCGCGAGGGTCGCACGGGAGCCATTGCCGAGCGCCACGGCGCCAACATCCGTGCCCTGGGCACCCGACCCAATCGCGACCGAGCCGATCCCACTCGACAGAGCGGCATTGCCGAAAGCCAATGCGAAATTGCCAGAGGCGAGTGCGTTAGGGCCGAGCGTTGACGAGCTTGTCCCCGTCGCACGGGAATTTACCCCGATTGCGACGGCGAACTGGGCCGATGCCACGCTTGTACGGCCGATCGCCGTGGCATCAGCCACGTTTGCCGTCACGTCCACGCCGATAGCGATCGCGCTCTGAGCGAGAGCCCCCGTTCCGGCAGCGGAGCGTGCGCCCAGATAGATGGAATTCACGCCGCTGGCGATGGATCCCGTGCCAATGGCTGCGGCGTTGGTCTGGCTGGCTTGAGCGTTGTGGCCGATCGACGCGGTGTTGCTGGCGGCGACACCAATACCGGCATTGGTTCCGATCGCGATGTTGTCGTTGCCGGTGACCAGATTGCCCGCGGAGGCGGAGAGCGTTGCGTCATAGGCAACGGCGCCGTCACCAGTGCCGAGGGCGACATTGCGCTGCCCCGTGACGCCGGAGCCGGCGCCTCTCAAGACGCTTGGGACGCCGCCGCCGACAGCGGTATTCTGTCCGCCGCTGACGAGCGTGCCTGCCGCGACGCCCACCGCGACCGAGCTGGCATTTCCGGTGGTTGACCCGGCGCCGGCGCCCTGACCGACAGCAACCGTGCTGTCGCCGATCGCCAGCGCTTGCACCCCGAGTGCCGTTGAGCTGTTGCCAGTCGCCTTAGCAGCGTTGCCGACGGCGACGCCCGAGACTCCGCTGGCGTTGGCGCCGTTCCCGGCGGCGAGAGAATTGCCGCCGGTTGCCTGGCTGACCACTCCCAGCGCTATCGAATTGCCGCCGCTTGCGTTACTACCCGCTCCCATTGCGGTCGCGTTGCCGCCGGTTGCTTGGCTGGTCGATCCAACCGCGGTACCAAAGCTGTTGGCGACGGTTCCCGTGCCGAGGGCGGTCGAACTGTTCCCCGAAGCCTGGCTCACGCTGCCGACAGCGACGGAATTGCCGCCGGTCGCTTGGCTCGATACGCCAACGGCCGTCGCGGCGGCGCCAGCAGTAGCCGTGGAGCCGATGGCAGTCGCGTTCGCCCCATTTGCGGTGCTGTTGACGCCAAAGGCGCTTGCCCCGCCGGCGTTAGCATGGGCGTTTCCGCCCACAGCGAGCGCGTTAATGCCGGTCGCGCTTGCAAAGACACCTATGCCGATGGCGTTGAGGCCATTGACACTCATCGAATAGCCGATGGCGATCGAAGCGTCGCCCGTTGCACTGTTGGAGGTGCCCAACGCTACGGCGTTATTGCCATTCGTCGTGGCACCGTTACCGATGGCGACGGCGTTGCCGCCTGTCGCGGACCCGCCGCCGGCCTAGTATTGTGCCTGGGCCGGCGTGGCGAGGCTGAGCGCGGCGATCGCCGCCAGGCCGCCGACGATGCTCGCCAGGCTGACGGAGGAGGCCAAGGCCGAACGCACGCTGCCGCCGACCCCCAGCGTTCCCAGCCCCAGACGCTTGCACCCCATACCAAGCGCACGATGCGCCATGCGCAGCACGGCCATCAGGCGGCGGCGAACCGAGCGCGAACCATGATCGGCCCCCGCGATCCACTGCCCCGCGAAATGCGCTGTGCGACGCCGAACAAACGAACCGCTCGAAATCTGGCCGTTCGAAATCTGGTTGTCGGTCATGGTCCCTCTCCGCTGGCCGGCACGAAATGTCTGACAATTCCGCTCCATCGCAGGAAGACATGATTCCTGCGTGCGGTATTTCACGATATTGCTGTCTTGTGAGAAAAGAGGCGAGCAAATCGGCATAGGTTAACGGCTCGTTACCCCTGCCAATGCTTTAGAATCAAGTAATCAAGCAATTCCCTAAGCGCCGTCTCATCTAAACTTGGCGCTAAGCTTTCCCATCCGCGCCTGCAGCGGCGTCATCTGCCGGTATTTCTTCATCACGGTGGTAAAATGGCTCTGGCTCGAAAATCCGCTGGAGTGAGCGATGTCGGCGATCGTCATGCCGCTGTCGGCAAGCAACCTTTCAGCGAAATCCAGCCGCAGACCGAGGACGTACTGATGCGGCGGCATCCCGAACGTCCTCGAGAAAGCCCGCACAAAATGATAGGGTGAAAGACCGCAAACCGCGGCCATCTCGGCAAGCGCCAGCTTGCGCGTAAAGTTCTCGTCCAGGAATTGCCGCACGCGGCTCGCGGCGCGGACGGAAAGCCTGCCTTTTGCGTTGAGCGTCGGTTGTCGCGAATTGGGTCCGGAAACCGGTCCGGGGACACCATCCTCACCCGGCATTTCTTGGCCTCCTGATTCGTCCCGGATGAGGTTCAACCCTAGGCTTCCTTCCGCGTTCCCCTGAAAAACAATTCGTGATTGATCGAAGCCGACCGGCATCGCCAACCCCATTCATGAGAGCGTTCCAAGATGTATTCTGGAAAACGCCGCAAGGCGCCTGTTGCGGCCTGGGTGGGTGCGCAGCAGATCGGCCGGGTCGACCGTGCCGAAAGCAGGCGGATCGAGTTCGGCGAGATCGAATTCATGCACGGCCAATTGCGCCAGCGCTTCGGGAGCGATGGAAACGACGGCGTTCTCCCGGGTCAGGGACCAGGCCGGCTTGCTGTCCACACCCGCCGGATTGACGACGCGACATCCGGTCGGCGTATTGCACCGCGTGATCCGGTCGCTGCCGAGCAAGGCTCTCGATCGGCGTGCGGGCCGCAGCGCAATTCCAGTGGAATGCTCTTTGGCCGGGAATGTCTGCGAGACGGGATCGCGAGCGGAGTCTATGACACTCCGCGCCGCGGTGGGCCTCCAGGGGCCTGCGCTTTCAGGAATTATGTCCAGGACATATCGAGCTGTCCGTTCTCGATTGACGCCCTGGGAATTGCCGCCTTCCCGAGCATCGTCCGTATTTTCCATTGCCTGGCCTCAGCCGCTTGTCTGCCGCCTGAAATCCCCCTTAGCCCGACCCGGATCCAACGTAACGCACATGCTGCGGATAGTGAATAACATCCGTACGCAAACAAAAAATTTTGTTCGGGATAAAAGCCCCTCGGGGCGAGGAACCCAGGCCTTTAGGTCGCGACTACGGGTCAACAGGTCCCTTTGGACCCTTCGGCGCATTGGCTGACGGAGCATCAAACGAAAAACCCGCCTGCTCGGCGGGTCACTGGCGCAAATCAGCACCATGCACGAATATATACCTTAGCTGAGATCACCGTGTCAAGAAAAAATTCCTATCGCGAAAAGCTGCCGACGCAAAAGCCGCGACACAGCCAGCAATGCAGAGCTACCAGATTGGCTACCGGTCATTGCAGATCGTCGCGACGATTCTCATACAAATCCCATGCAAGTTCGACAAACCCCAGAAGAACGTCCTCCTCGCTCCATCCGGCAGCGACGGCCGCCTGGACGATCTCGCGGACGAGAGGCAGCAATTGGCGTTGGCATTCTGCCGACGTGTCGGCAACTACGTCATCGCCGGGAGGTTCATCGAAGTTGAATTTCATCGTTAGGCGCCCCCCCTCGCCATCAATCAAAGTGTTCATATCATTAAGTTCATTCATCCTGATATACAATAGAGGTCGCACCAAAGCATAAGAGGCTTCGGAGGCTCTGAGCAGAACAGGATGATGCCAGGCTCTATGCTTCCGCTAGGTCAGGTTTGTCCTTCTGAACAGGGTCCGTCGGGAAGCTTCTACCCATCAATCTCTGCGGCTGGTCGAAACCTTCGGCCAGGGCCGCATGCCACCATCCGGCGAATGCGCGGCAGGACCGGCCGCATTGCCTTCTGCAACCGCTCGCTGGATAGTCTCGGCATGTTGGCGACCCTGGCGACTCACTGGCCGCAAATTCTGGCGATCATCTCCGTGGTGATGGCGACGGTCGGCATCGTCCATGCCGTCATGACCAAGGAAGATGTGCGCGCCGCCACCGGCTGGGTCGGCGTGATGGTGCTGTCCCCGATCCTCGGCGTGCTGATCTACGCCGTCGCCGGCATCAATCGCATCCGTCGTGCCACGATCACCGCCCAGCGCCCGTTTGCCGACGGCGTGGTGTCCGCCAAGCATGAGCGCGACGTCGCTGTCGAAGAGGCCCTGATCGTCGAGCGATACGGGCAACGGTTCACGGGCTTGCGGACACTCGGCGACAGGGTGGCGCGGCGCGCGCTCAACCCTGGAAACGCAATCGATGTGCTGGAGACCGGCGACGAGGCCTATGCCGCCATGTGCGCGGCGATCGACGGCGCCGAGCGCAGCGTCCTGCTCGAGACCTATATTTTCGACAATGACGCCGTCGGCCTGCTCTTCGTCGAGGCGCTGGCCGGCGCCGTCCGGCGCGGCGTCACCGTCCGCGTGCTGATCGATGCCGTCGGCGCCCGCTACTCGGTGCCGAGCATCCTGGGGCATTTGCGCGAGGCCAACATCCCCGCCGATGTCTTCAACGGCAACATCGTCATGGGCCTGCGCCTGCCCTACGCCAATCTGAGGACCCACCGGAAGATCCTGGTGGTGGACGGCATCGCCGCCTTCACCGGCGGCATGAACATCCGAAAAGGCTTCTCCGCCGAATTCGCCGGCTCCAACAGCGCCAGGGACACACATTTCCGGGTGACCGGCCCGATCGTCGCCGACCTCTTTTCGGTCGCCGCCGAAGACTGGCGCTTCGCCACCAACGAGGCGCTGAAGGGCGACGCCTGGCGCATTGCCCCGCTGTCGCCATCGCCAGGCGCACCGATGATGGTGCGGGCAGTCGCTTCCGGCCCGGATGCCAGCAACGAGACCAACCACAAGCTGCTGATCGGTGCGTTCTCGGTCGCCCGCAAGTCCATACGCGTGATGTCGCCCTATTTCCTGCCGGATCGGGAACTGATCAGCGCACTGATCACCGCCGGCAGGCGCGGGGTCGAGATAGACATCGTGGTGCCGGCGGTGAACAATCTTTTCCTCGTCGACCGCGCGATGATGGCGCAGTTCGATCAGGTGCTCAAACACTATTGCCGTGTCTGGCGAACCGAGGGACCATTCGACCATTCGAAGCTGCTTTCGATCGACGGCGTGTGGGCCTATGTCGGATCTTCCAATCTTGACGCCCGATCGCTGCGGCTCAATTTCGAGATCGACTTGGAGGTGCTCGATGCCGGCTTTGCCAGCGAGATCGAGGCGCGGATCGGGTCGGCGATTGCCTCCGCCGTGCCGGTAACGCTGGAAGCCTTGCGAGCCCGGCCGTTCCTTATCAGGCTGTTCGACCGGGCATTGTGGCTCGGTTCACCCTATCTCTAAGGCGGAGGTGCGCTTGAGGAACTCGTCTGTCATGGAACATACGCCGAAATTGCCTATTTTGACTGTATCCGGCTTCTGAATTGAAGCCAGCGAGAACGAGCAGCACAGATGCACAGAATTGGACGCAGCCTCCCGGCAAGCATGCTTCTGTCCCTTCGTGACCGCCGGATGCAGAAAGCTAACGCCGCCGCACTCAAGACGACAGCCACCACCGGCACGCTGGTTGCCTCCTACAATGTCCACAAATGCATCGGCGTCGACAGGAAGTTCGATCCGGACCGGACCATCCGCGTCATCCGCGAAATCGATCCGGATGTCATTGCCCTGCAGGAAGCCGACAACCGCTTCGGCGACCGTGATGGTCTTCTCGACCTGCCCCGGCTCGAACGGGAAACCGGACTGGTTCCGGTGCCGATTTCCGCCACCGGCAAGGGCCATGGCTGGCATGGCAACGTCTTGCTGTTCAAGAAGGGCGTCGTTCGCGACGTGCACCAGATCAAGCTTCCGGGGCTGGAGCCGCGCGGCGCGGTGGTGGCGGAGATCGACCTCGATGGAAGCCGGACGCTGCGCATCATCGCCGCCCATCTTGGCCTGCTGCGCCGCTCCCGCTCCCAGCAGGCGCGCGTCGTGCTCGACCTGATGAACAGCCCGGACGAAAGACCGACCCTGCTGCTCGGCGACCTCAACGAATGGCGGCTTGGCAACCGCTCCGCTCTCAACACGCTGCATGCGACGTTCGGCCCGCAGCCGCCGGCGGTCCCCACCTTCCCGTCGAACCTGCCGCTGCTGGCGCTCGACCGGATCATGGCCAACCGGCATGGCATGATTGCCGCCATCGACGCGCATGACACGCCGCTTTCACGCGTTGCCTCCGACCACCTGCCGCTGACGGCTTTCGTGCGCCTGGAGCGGGTGGACGATAACGCCTTGATGTCTCCCGCGTCGCAAAGAGTGTAAAATTAGTCGGAACGCCCAGTTCTTCCGCGAGTTACCATGTCTTGAACGTGTAGGAGGACGAGATGAAGAAGTTGATTCTGGCTTCCCTGTTGGCATTGGCCGCGACAGCGGCGATCACTGCGCCGACGCGAGCGGCAAGCGTGACCATCCAGTCCGACGACGATCGATATTTGCCGGACGACGATTCCGACAGTGGGATCGTTATTCGCCGTCATCACCGCGATCGCTATTCCGACAATCAGTATGATGGCGACCGGAACGTTCAGTATGACGATGGCGAATACCGGTACGGCGAATATCGCCGCCACCACCGGCATCATCGCTGCCATATCGAACTGGTCAAGCACTGGCGCCACCACCACAGGGTGATCGAAGAGGTTCGCGTCTGCGGCTGATCCCGATCGAACCAACCGGCCGGCGAAAGCCGGCCGGTTTCATCGCGTATGGTGGCGAGAGATGCCGCCATCGACCAGTTGGAAATGCCCCTGCAGACGACTGACGCGCGGCGCGGTTCGCGCAGCTGGATTACCTGGCTGATCTTGTCGCGATTGCGCTTGGCACGGTAACTCACTCTCCACCATCCCCGTCAAGCCGCAGATCACCGGCGCGCTTCCCAGGGCATGGCAATCGGCTAGCCGATCCCACCATGCACCGGTCGTTGCCCGACCCGTGTTCGGGTTGGGCTTGCTCTTCGCATTTGGTGCCTCTGGACACAGCCGTGGAAGGCTGAAAAATGTGGAGCGCAACTCGGCTTTTTGAGTTGAACCGGAACACCAGGAGGATGGCGCTGAAATTGGAAGATATTGCCGGCCATCCGGCGTTGCATCGCTACGTTCAGGAACAGTCCCTGGCGCTGATCCGAATCTATGAGGAGAGCCCTCGCCTGGCTTCCATTTTCGCCACGCAGCAGCGTTGGCTGATGGGTCATGTCGGCCTCGCCATGCATTTCAGGCGCGATCCGCACGACCGCCGCAAGGAACTGACGGTATCGCGGTTCATCGAGTTCGTGCACCAGCATGCGGTCGCCAGCCGCAACACGGCGGACGCTTTCATCAAGGAGATGCTGCACTACCACATCGCCGAGTATGTGTCGGGTGGCGACGGCCGTACGCACCCTTTGCAGCCGACGGCGGCAACCGTGCAGACCTTTACCGGCTGGGTCCTTGCCCATCTGCGGACGCTGGATCGCCTCGACGGCGCTGACCGCTTGGCCAGGTTCCTCGAACACCCCGAGATGGTTGCCGGGCTGCAGCCTCTGGTGGCGGACGGCCTGCTTGCCTCCAAGCCGGTGCGCGAACCCAACCAGACCTTTTCCCTGTTCATCTGGCTCAACAATGGCGGCATCGTCATGGACTGGCTGATGTCGGGCATCGACCCCGATCACGCCGGCCTGGACCAGATTCCGACCAGCGTGGTTTCGATCGGAGATTTCGCCAAATGGCTCAAGCTCTCGCGGACACATCTGGCCCGCAAGCTGCGCGCTGCCGAGAATCTCGGCAGCATCGGCTGGCTCGGCCAGCGCGGCCATTCGGTGATGTGGGTGTCGAATACATTCTACCAGGAATACATGACAGTCCAGGCGGCCAAACTGGCCATCGTCGACACCGCTTTCAATGCCTGTTTTCCGCCGGCTGGAAGCTGATCGGTGCGGCATCCCCGTAACGGGGATGCCTTTCAATGCGGGCGATCAAAATCCCGAAGTTCTCAGTCGATGTCGAACGACACGCCCTGGGCGAGCGGCAGCGCCTTGGAATAGTTCACCGTGTTGGTGGCGCGCCGCATATAGGCCTTCCATGCGTCGGAGCCGCTCTCGCGGCCGCCGCCGGTTTCCTTTTCGCCGCCAAAGGCACCGCCGATCTCAGCGCCCGAGGTACCGATGTTGACATTGGCAATGCCGCAATCCGATCCGTCGACACCCAGGAAACGCTCGGATTCCTGCAGGTCGCGGGTGAAGATCGACGACGACAGGCCTGCGCCCACGGCATTGTGCTCGTCGAGCACGGCGTCGAAATCCGAATATTTCATCACATAGAGGATCGGCGCGAAGGTCTCTTCCGTGACAGGGGCCACCTGCTTGGGCATCTCGACCAGCGCCGGGTGCACGTAATAGGCATCCGGGTGCCCGTCCTCGACCCGCGTGCCGCCGGTCACCTTGCCGCCATGGGCGGCGGCTTCCTTCAGCGCCTTCTGCATGGCCTCGTATGCCGCCTTGTCGATCAGTGGCCCGACCAGCGAGGAGGTCTCCAGCGGATTGCCGACAGACACACTCTCGTAAGCCTTCTTGAGGCGCGGAACCAGGGCGTCGTAGACGCTGTCATGCACGAACAGGCGCCGCAGCGTCGTGCAACGCTGGCCCGCCGTGCCCATTGCTCCAAAGGCAATCGCGCGCAGCGCCATGTCGAGATCGGCGCTCGGGCAGACGATGCCGGCATTGTTGCCACCGAGTTCGAGCACTGCGCGGGCAAAGCGCTTGGCCAGCCGCGGGCCGACGTCGCGGCCCATGCGGGTCGAGCCGGTCGCCGAAACCAACGGCACTTTGGGGTGATCGACCAGGATCTCGCCGACGGCGCGGTCGCCGATCAGCACCGGCGCCAGGCCATCAGGTGCGTCCGCGCCGAAGCGCTTGACCGCACGCTTGAAGATGGCCTCGCAGGCAAGTGCGGTCAGCGGCGTCTTTTCCGACGGCTTCCACACCACCGCGTCACCGCAAACAAGCGCCAGGGCGGCATTCCAGGACCACACAGCGACCGGGAAATTGAAGGCGGAAATGACGCCGACGACGCCGAGCGGATGCCAGGTTTCCATCATCCGATGGCCCGGGCGCTCGGTGGCGATGGTCAGGCCGTACAACTGCCGGGAGAGGCCTACGGCGAAATCGCAGATGTCGATCATCTCCTGCACTTCGCCGAGCCCCTCGGACGGGATCTTGCCGACCTCGATCGACACCAGCCGGCCAAGCTCGGCCTTGTGCGCGCGCAGTTCCTCGCCGAGCAGCCGCACCAGTTCGCCACGCCGCGGGCCCGGCACCATGCGCCAGGCCTGGAAGGCCTTGTGCGCGGCATCGATCACCTTGGCCGCGTCAGCCGGCGAGATCGTCTTCAGCGCCGCGATCTGCTCGCCCGTCACCGGGCTGCGCACGATCAGGTCGCCGCCGACGAGCGCTTCCTTGGCCACGCCCAGTTTCGCCAGCAGTTCGGTCGTTTCCTTGCCTATCGTCATTCTGGTTCCTTTCAGATCCCGTCGCCATCATATGGCGCTGGGTTAAGCCTTCGCCGTGTCGCCCGTGTGCCGAAAGGCACTTCAGGCGCAGTCATGGCGTGGCATTACTCGTTTCAGGGGAAAATCGCCACCCCGGCATGGTCCAAGCCCAAACTACACGATTGAGCCAGATGGGGAGGTGACGCTCAGTTTGCCTTTTTCGCCGGCGGGCGCACCGCACCGTCCTTGATCAACCGGTCGATATGCATGCGGATATGGGCAGCCTCTGCCGCCGTGTTCGCAAGCGCTATGGCCCGGTCGAAGGCGACGCGCGCCTCGTCGCCCCGGTCGAGCTGCATCAAGAGGCCCCCCTTGAGCCCGAAAAAGTGGAAATAGCCGGAAAGCCGTTCTTCCAGCGGCTCGATCATGGCCAGCGCCTCCCCCGGTCCACGCACCTTCGAGACCGCGACGGCCCGGTTGAGCGTGACCACCGGCGACGGCTGCATCTGCTCCAGCAAGCGGTAGAGCAGGTCGATCTCGTTCCAGTCCGTATCCTCGGCCTTTTCGGCCCGCGCATGCAGCGCGGCAATCGCCGCCTGCACCTGGTAAGGGCCGGGCTTGCGATGGCGCAGCGCCTTGTCGACCAGTGCCAGCCCCTCATCGATCATCTTGCGGCTCCACAGGCTGCGATCCTGGTCTTCGAGCAGCACGATCTCGCCACTCTCGTCGAAACGGGCCGGTGCGCGCGCATGCTGCAGAAGCAACAGCGCCGTCAGCCCCATGATCTCCGGCTCGGTCTGGAACAGCCGCAGCAACAGCCGTGCCAGCCGGATCGCCTCCTCGCACAGCGGCGCGCGCGCCGGCGCCTCGCCGCTGTTGGTCGAATAGCCCTCGTTGAAGACCAGGTAGACCATGGCGGCGACGGCGGCGAGCCGTTCCGAGCGCTCGACCGCGCCAGGCGTCTCGAACGGCACGCCGGCGTCCGCAATGCGCGCCTTGGCGCGAGTGATGCGCTGCTCCATGGCGCTTTCGCCAACCAGGAAGGCGCGCGCGATCTGCTTGACCGTGAGACCGGAGACGATGCGCAGCGCCACCGCGATCTGCTGCGTTGCCGGCAGATCGGGATGGCAGCAGATGAACAGCAGCCGCAATATGTCGTCGCGGTAGTGCGCCCCGTCCAGCCGCTCGGCGATATCGCTCTCGGCGTCTTCCAGATCGGAAACCTGGTCTTCATCCGGCATCGGCGCCTGCTTGGCGCGCTTGCGCACCGCATCGATGCCGCTGTTGCGGCCGACGAAGATCAGCCAGGCCGCCGGGTCGCGCGGCGGCCCGTTCTGCGGCCAGTTCTTCAACGCCCTGAGGCACGCGTCCTGGAAAGCTTCCTCCGCCGTATCGAGATCGCGGAAATAACGCAGCAGCGCGCCCATCGCCTGCGGGCGGGCGGCGCTGATCGCGGAGCTGATCCAGGCCATTTCGGTCATGCGGAAACCGTTGTTGGGTTGAAGACCGAAACCGGCCGGATTTCATAGGAGCCGCCGCTCGGGTTGACCTCGGAAAGCTCGCGGGCGAACTCCACCGCCTCGTCGAGATCGGCGCATTCGAGCGTGTAGAAGCCGAGAAACTGTTCCTTGGTCTCGGCGAACGGCCCGTCGATGACGACCGATTCGCCTTTGACCTTCCTCAACGTCGTCGCGGCCGTGGTCGGCAGAAGCCGTGCCACCGGGCCGAGCCGACCAGCCTTGGCGTACTTGTCCTGAACGTCGAGGAGATTGGCCATGACCTCGTCGTCCTGTGCCTTGCTCCAGGAGCAGACGACATCTTCGGAGGCATAGCAGAGGATTGCGTAGAGCATGGCTGGTCCTTTTCTCTGTCAAAGGACGAAACAGTAAGACCGATCCCGACATGACGTCGATAAAAAAATCCAGATGTGACGGATTTGGCCACCGTCGGCCGCGTCGGTCAGCTTTCTCCCAGTTTCAGCCATCGCAACACGAGAGCTTCCTCGTCATCGAGACCGGCAATCGCCCGTTTGCGCTTGTTGGCCTGCGCCATTTCATCCAGCAACCGTCCCTCGGACCACGCTTCGAAGACCCGCGGATGGATATAGCATTTGCGGCAGACGGCACGCGTATTGCCCAGCCGCTCGGCAACCTTGTCGATGACGCTGTTCATCGCCCTGTTTC
This sequence comes from Mesorhizobium sp. M7A.F.Ca.CA.001.04.2.1, assembly GCF_003998485.1. NCBI lineage: Bacteria > Pseudomonadati > Pseudomonadota > Alphaproteobacteria > Hyphomicrobiales > Phyllobacteriaceae > Mesorhizobium > Mesorhizobium sp. M7A.F.Ca.CA.001.04.2.1. The sequence continues at coordinate 59,644 of NZ_RZQT01000013.1, read as the reverse complement.
GCTGCGTCTGGCTTTGCGGCAGTTCCGTTTGCGCAAACAGCGACGCGGCGTGAATGGTGCCGCCCCAGGTGCGGAAATGCTTCGAACTGAAGGCGTCACCGACCGCCTCACGGATATAGCGGTTGACGTCCTCGGAGCGGACCGGCCGCCTGTCGCCATCCTCATCGAGATACTGGAACAGCTTCTGGCCTGGCAGGTCCTGCGCGCCACGCACAATCCTGGCGATGCGGCGGTCGGCCAGCTTCAGCTTCCACTCCTTGCCCGACTTGCCCTTGAAGGCAAAGCGCAGGCTTGAACCGACAATATCGACATGCCGGTCGCGCAACGTGGTCAGCCCGAAACTCTTGTTGTCGCGGGCGTAGGCGGCATTGCCGACGCGGATCATCGTGTTGTCGAGCAGCCAGACGACCGCGGCGACGACCCGCTCGAACGGCAAGCCACGACGGCGCAGATCGCTATCGACCCTGTGCCGCAGGTCCGGCAGGCTCTCGGCGAATGCGACAAGGCTCGAATATTTGGCACCATCGCGCTCTTCGGCCCATTGCGGATGATAACGATATTGCTTGCGTCCGCGCTGGTCCCTGCCGGTTGCCTGGATATGGCCGTCCGCGTCGGGCGAAATCCACACATCCGTCCAGGCCGGCGGAATGACGATCGCCTCGATGCGGGCCTTGGTGGCGTCCGAAACCGTCCGTCCGTCCGGTCCCTTGTAGGAAAACCCCTTGCCTGTCTTCAGCCGCCGGATACCAGGCTCGGCATCGCTGACATAACTAAGCGACGCATGATCGGCCGAGCTTTGTGCCCCGTTTTTGAACACGCCATCTGGCGATACAGCGTCCTCGCCAGCCGGTCGGCCGGGCGACATTCCGGATTTCTGCAACATGTCGGCTCCACACGAATTCCGTAGATAAGCCACTGGCCGACCGCTGGTTCCAAGCGCCGTCCGAAAACGGTGTCGAGCCTGCCTTCAGGCTTTCTCGAGCACAACCGGAATGACATCGACAGCCTGCTCGCCGACCTGTCCCCCCGTGGTCTTGAGCACGCCGACGATCGGCGCTACGTCCGAATAGTCGCGGCCGTAGCCGACGGTGATATGGTCGTTGCTGGCCCGCATGCCGTTGGTCGGATCGAATTCCTGCCAGCCTGCGTCGCGCCCGCACCAGACCTTGACCCAGGCATGCATGGCATCGGCGCCTTCCAGCCGGGGCTTGCCCTTCGGCGGGATGGTGCGCAGGAAGCCGCTGACATAGCCAGCGGGAATGCCGAGCCCGCGCAGGCCGGCGATCATGATATGCGAAAAGTCCTGGCAGACACCGCGCTTCAGCCTGAAGGCATCGCTGGCCCGGGTCCGCACCGTCGTCGCCTCGCCGTCATAGGTGAAATCACGATGAATGCGATGGCACAGGTTCATGGCCGTGCTGGCGGCGGAACCGGCGATGCTGCTGCGTGCGTAGGCGGTGATCGCATCGTCGATGCCGGCATGGGTGCTGGCCGTCAGGAAATGGTGCGGTGCATCAGGTGCCAGAGACCGCACCGCGGCGAGCTCCTGCCTGAGCCGGGCGATATCGGGCGACACGTCGAGCCCGGGCTCGGGCCGAGACACCGACACGCGGGCGCTCATCCTGATGTCGAGCGCATCATGCGCATCGCGAAAGGCGATCGAGGTGACGTTGTTGCCGAAGAAATCGGAAAAGTCGGAACGCTCGTTGGGCGCCGGCGCAAAGGACAGTGATGCGGCGATGACGCGCTGCACGCCTGATATCGTCGACGGCAGCACGCGCACCTGATGACGACCGCCGCCGGCAGCGGAAGCGTAATCATAGTGGAGATGAAGCCTGATATCGTAGAGCATGATTTATCCGAAATAGGCTTTGGCGAGGCTGTTGTAGAGGCCGCCGATTTCGTGAGCGAGCTCGTCCAGCGCCTTTGCCGTCATATCCGAAGGCTCCTTGATGGCGATCTGGGTGTTGAGCTGCAGGATTTCCTTCGCCGCCGGCGACATTTGCCCCTCCCCGCCGAGCGACGGCAACAGGCCGATTTCGGCCTTCAGCCTTTCGAGCTGGAACAGGATGGAGCGCGGGTTAAGCGGATCGAGCGCCAGCAGGTCGATCACCGTGCGCCGGCCGGCCTGCACCGGATATTGGCGGCGATGGGTCATCACGCTGTCGCCGATCTCCAGCATCATGTCGAGCGCGCCGTCCGGCGCCTTGGCGCTGGTCAGCCGCGACAGCGTGCGGGAGATCTGGATGCCGCGCTCCAGCCGGCGGCCGATCTCGAGGAAGCGCCAACCGGCGAAGCGGTACATGTTTTCGTGCAGCAGACCGGAAAAGCCGGCGAGCTTACGCAGGATGACTGTCATCGCCCGGGTCGCGTCGTCGCCGGGCGCGACCGTCGTTGCGAACTGATGGATGGTTTTCGACAGGTCCTTCAGCGCCAGCCAGCCATCGGGCGAGAAGCGGTCGCGAATCTGCCCGGCGCTGTAGACCGCGCTATCCAGCGTGCCGATCAGCCCTGACGGGATCGCCGTCTCGACGTCGATGCCGAAAGGTTCGAGATAATCCCTGATGTCGGCGAGCAGCGGCATGTCCGGGTCGGACGTTTCGGCGAGCCGCACATGGTAGGCGCGCAGGATGCGCACCGTGTCTTCCGAGCGCTCGATATAGCGGCCGAGCCAGGTCAGGTTCTCCGCCGCGCGACTGGGCAGGCTGCCGGGCCTGGTGCGGCTGAAACTGTCGCCTTCCTGCGGCAGCAGCGTCTCGCGCTCCACCGGTTTGTCGCTGACAACCCAGACATCCGCCGCCTGGCCGCCACGCTGCATGGCGATCGCCGTCGGGTCGAGCGACAGGCCGATGCGGGCAAAACCGCCCGGCATCACCGTCCAGCCCTCCGGCGTTCGCGCCAGGTAGACGCGCAGGCTCGCTGGCCGCGGCTCCAGCCACCCGCCGACATAGACCGGCGTCGTCGAAAGCGTCACCGCTTCCTGGCCGACGAAATCGCCGCCATCGCGTTCGATGCGCGCCACCAGCTCCGCCCGCTCTCCGGCCGACAGCGCCGAACCGAGCTTCGTTGAATCGTCATCCTCGAAGGCAAGTCTCGTCGATAGCGCCGGGCCGATCACCATGCGATCGATGTTGGCCAGCACATGCGCGCGTTCGGTTGCTTGCCCGCACCACCATGTCGCGACGCTTGGCAGCAGCAATTCGTCGCCCCGCAAGGCCCGTGAAATCTTGGGCAGGAAGGCGAGCAGCGCACGCGTCTCCATCAGGCCGGAGCCAAGCGCATTGACGGTAGCAACCGCGCCCTGGCGGATCGCCTCGACCAGGCCCGGCGTGCCGATCTGCGAATCCGGGCGCAGTTCGAGCGGGTCGGCGAAGGCGGCATCGAGCCGCCGCCACAACACGCTGATCGGCATCAGGCCGGAAACCGTGCGTACCATGAGCCGGCCGCCTGAAACGGTCAAATCCTCGCCTTCGAGCAGCATGATGCCAAGGTAGCGGGCGATGTAGGCGTGTTCGTAATAGGTTTCGTTGAGCGGCCCCGGCGTGAGGATGGCGACGCGGCCGTCGGTCTCCTTGGCCATGCCGATCAGCGCGTCGCGAAAACGGCGGAAAAAGCCGGCAAGGCGGTGCACATGCATCTCGCCATAGATGTCGGACAGCGCGCGTGTGGTGGCGACGCGGTTTTCCAGTGCGAAACCGGCGCCGGACGGCGCCTGCGTGCGATCGCCAAGCACCCACCACTGGCCGTCAGGTCCACGGCCGAGCTCGAAGGCGCAGAAATGCAGGAAGTGGCCGCCGGCCGGCTTGGTGCCGACGACAGGCCGCAAATATTCGGGGCTGGCGGCGATCAATCCCGCCGGCAGGATGCCTTTTTCGACCAGCCGGTTCGGCCCGTATATATCGGCGATGGTTTCCTCGAACAGTTCGGCGCGCTGCACGAGGCCGGCGCTGATCGCCGCCCACTCGCTCTCTTCGATGAGAACCGGGACATGCGCCAGCGGCCATTCGCGTTCGTTGGCGCCGGCCTTGTCATAGACGCGGTAATAAACGCCGGCATCGCGCAGATACTGGTCGGCGCGGGCAAAGCGCTGGCCGAGCTTTTCAGCACCGAGTTCCTCGAGCGCCTCGACAAAATGCTTCCAGGCCGGGCGAGGATTGCCCGATGTATCGACCATCTCGTCGACGACGCCGTCTATGGGCTGGTAGTGCTCCAGCAGGCTGTGGGTCTGCGGCTTGCCGCGTCCCCTCTTGTGATTCCCCTTTGCCATTGCTGATCAGAGTCTTGCCGGCCGCCGAAGGTCAAGGGTCATCGGGAAATCTTCCGCCGGTTGTTCTTCACGGATCACATAGGCGGATGGCGTATGGCCACGCGGTTCGAAGCGGGCGAGCCGCCGGGCTTCCGCCTCGTTGCCATTGACCGGAAAGGTGTCGTAATTGCGCCCGCCGGGATGGGCGACATGGTAGACGCAGCCGCCGACCGCACGGCCCGACCATCGGTCATAGATGTCGAAGACCAGCGGCGTGTTGACGGGCAGCGCCGGATGCAGGCCCGATGCCGGCTGCCAGGCCTTGAAGCGCACGCCTGCCACCGCCACTTCGCGATTGTCAGTGACCTTCATCGGCACGATGCGGCCGTTGCAGACGACTGCGTGGCGCTCCGGGTTCAGCCCTTCGGTCTTGACCTGCAGCCGTTCGACCGAGGAATCGACGAAGCGCACGGTGCCGCCGATCGCGCCTTGCTCGCCCATCACATGCCACGGCTCCAGCGCCTGGCGCAGTTCCAGCTTGATGCCGGCATGCTGAACCTCGCCGCAGAACGGGAAGCGGAATTCGAGCTGGGCGTCGAACCATTCGGGACGGAACTCAAAATCGTTGAGCTTGAGGTCGTCGAGCACGTCGAGGAAATCGGCCCAGACATGATGCGGCAGCATGAAGCGGTCATGCAGCGATGTGCCCCAACGCACGAAACGGCCGTCGAGCGGGCTCTTCCAGGCACGGGCAATGATGGCGCGGACCAAAAGTTGCTGCGCGAGGCTCATGCGCGCATTGGGCGGCATCTCGAAGCCGCGGAATTCGACCAGCCCCAGCCGGCCGGTCGGTCCGTCGGGCGAGAACAGCTTGTCGATGCAGATTTCCGAACGATGCGTATTCCCGGTGACGTCGGTCAACAAATTGCGGAACAGCCGGTCGACCAGCCATGGCAAGGGTGCGTTGCCCTGGTCTGGATGCGGCACCTGCGCCATAGCGATCTCAAGCTCGTAGAGCGAGTCGTGACGCGCTTCGTCGAAGCGTGGCGCCTGGCTGGTCGGCCCGATGAACAGGCCGGAGAACAGGTAGGACAGCGACGGATGGCGCTGCCATTGCAGCACCAGGCTCTTCAGCAGGTCCGGCCTTCGCAGGAACGGGCTGTCATTGGGTGTCGCACCGCCGACCACGACATGGTTGCCGCCGCCGGTGCCGGTGTGGCGGCCATCGATCATGAACTTGTCTGCGCCAAGCCGTGTCTGCCGCGCCTCCTCGTAGATCGCCGTCGTCGTCGCCACGCAATCCTGCCAGTTGGAAGCAGGATGGATGTTGACCTCGATGACGCCTGGGTCAGGCGCGACGCGGATGACGTTGAGGCGCGGATCGTGCGGCGGGCCATAGCCTTCGATGTGCACGGGAAGGCCTATCGCCTTCGCCGCGTTCTCGGCCGCCGCGACCAGTTCGAGATAGTCTTCCAGCGCCTCGACCGGCGGCATGAACACGCAAAGCCGGCCATCGCGCGGCTCGACCGAAAGTGCGGTGCGCACCGCGCCGCCGATCTCGGTGATCTCCTGCTCGACCCGCTCCTGCTGGCCGGTCGCAGCGGTGAACGATGCCGCCTGCTGGCGGCGCGCCATCTCGTCGGCGCCTTCCAGTTCGGCTGGAGCCGGTCCGGCCAGTATGGCTTCACGCGCGGGCAGCGGGCCGCGTGGCAGTGATGGATCGACCGGCACGATATAAGGGAATTGCTCCGGCGGCACATAGGGCAACGTGCCGAGCGGCAGCCGGTAGCCGACCGGTGAATCGCCTGGCACCAGGAACAGCCGGCCACGCCGCGTCTTCCATTTTTCCGAACGCCAGCGCGGATCCGATGCCTGGCTGTTCCAGCGCTGGACGGGGAGCACATAGCCGGACGGTTTGGTCAGCCCGCGCTCGAACACTTTCGCCATGCGGCTGCGTTCTTCCGGATCCTCCAGCCTGGAGTTGGACGGATCGACATTGTCGGGCAGCTTGCCTTCCTTGAGCAGCCATTCGGCCGGATCCTCATAGGCTTCGCTGACCATGGCTTTGTCGATGCCGAGCTCGCCGGCAATCGCGGTGAGCAGGCTTTCGGCCTGCTTCGGGCCGATATCGGCCTCGCTCTTTTCGCGTGCGATCAGCGACGGATCGCTCCACACCGGCTGGCCGTCGGCACGCCAGTAGAGCGAAAAGGTCCAGCGCGGCAGGCTTTCGCCCGGGTACCATTTGCCCTGGCCGTAATGGAGAAAGCCGCCCGGCGCAAAGCGCTCGCGCAGTTTACGGATCAGTTCGTCCGCCTTTTCGCGCTTGGTGGGACCGACGGCGGCGGTGTTCCATTCGGCCGACTCGAAATCGTCGATCGACACGAAAGTCGGCTCGCCGCCCATCGTCAGCCGCACGTCGCCGGCGGCAAGTGCTTTATCGACCTTGTTGCCCAGAGCGTCGAGCGCCTGCCAGCTTTCGTCCGAAAATGGCTTGGTGATGCGCGGATGTTCGGCGATGCGGTCGACCCGCATCTCGAAGCCGAATTCGACATTGGCGAAGCTCGCCATGCCGGAAATCGGGGCCGCGTTGCGGAAATGCGGCGTGGCGGCCAGCGGCACATGGCTCTCGCCGGTGAGCAGGCCCGAGGTCGGATCGAAGCCGATCCAGCCGGCGCCGGGAAGATAGACCTCGCACCACGCATGCAGATCGGTGAAGTCGACGGCGGTTCCGGCTGGACCGTCCAGCGCCACCAGATCGGGCTTCAACTGGACCAGATAGCCGGAAACGAAGCGCGCCGCGATGCCGAGATTGCGCAGGATCTGCACCAGCAGCCAGCTCGAATCCCGGCACGATCCCTTTTTCGCGGCCAAGGTCTCTTCCGGCGAGAACACACCGGTTTCCATGCGCACGATATAGGCGATCTCGCGCTGCAGCCGCGCGTTGAGATCGACCAGGAAATTGACGGTGTTGGCAGCGCTGCGATCGATGGTCTTCAGCAGCGCCGACAGCAGCGGTCCCGCCGGCTCCGGAGTGCGATAGATGGCGAGATCGTCGCGTATCTCTTCCGGATACTCGAACGGAAACGCCTCGGCCGACGGCTCGACGAAGAAATCGAACGGATTATAGACCGTCATGTCGGCGACGAGGTCAACCTCGATCTTCAACTCCGTCACTGGCTCCGGAAAGACGAAGCGGGCGAGGAAATTGCCGTAAGGATCCTGCTGCAGATTGACGAAGTGGTTCGCCGGCTCGACCTTGAGCGAATGGCTCAGCACCTTGGTACGGGAATGCGGCGCCGGCTGCAGCCGGATGATCTGGGGCCCGAGAACCACCGGCCGGTCGTATTTGTAATGGGTCAGGTGGTAGACGGCTGCCAGAATTGCCATGGGGCCCCGGAATTCAGCGTTTCAAAACGATTTCGCTGAACCCTGACACATCTGGCGACCATTCTCCAAGCAGAGATGTTGCGGTGCACCTAATTTAAGCAACGGTTGCCGGCTCAGAAAAATGCCTGCAACCCCGTCTGCGCCCTTCCCAGGATCAGCGCATGCACGTCATGCGTGCCTTCATAGGTGTTGACCGTCTCCAGGTTCTGCGCATGGCGCATGACGTGGTAGCCGATCTGGATGCCGTTGCCGCCATGCATGTCGCGGGCCTGGCGGGCGATGTCCAGCGCCTTGCCGCAATTGTTGCGCTTGACGATCGAGATCATTTCCGGCGCCATCTTGCCTTCATCCAGCAGCCGCCCGACGCGCAAGGACGCCTGCAATCCCAACGCAATTTCGGTCTGCATGTCGGCAAGCTTCTTCTGGTAGAGCTGCGTCCCGGCCAGCGGCTTGCCGAACTGCTTGCGGTCGAGACCGTATTGGCGGGCGCGGTGCCAGCAATCCTCGGCGGCGCCCATCGAGCCCCAGGAAATGCCAAAGCGAGCCCGGTTGAGGCATCCGAACGGTCCGCCAAGGCCCTTTGCGTTGGGCAGCAGCGCGTCCTCGCCGACCTCGACGCCTTCCATCACCACTTCGCCGGTGATCGACGCCCGCAGCGACAGCTTGCCGCCGATCTTCGGCGCCGAAAGCCCTTTCATGCCCTTTTCCAGCACGAAGCCACGGATCTCGTCCTTGCCGTTCTCGCCCTTCAGCTTCGCCCAGACGACGAACACATCGGCGACGGGCGCGTTGGAAATCCACATCTTCGAACCGGACAGCTTGTAGCCGTTGGCGGTCCTCTCGGCGCGCGTCTTCATACCGCCCGGGTCGGAGCCTGCATCCGGCTCGGTCAGGCCGAAACAGCCGATCCACTCGCCGCTGGCGAGCTTGGGCAGGTACTTCTTGCGCTGTTCGTCCGAGCCATAGGCATAGATCGGATACATCACCAGCGACGACTGCACTGACATCATCGACCGATAGCCGGAATCGACGCGCTCTACTTCGCGTGCGACCAGCCCATAGGTGACGTAGTTCGCGCCAAGCCCGCCGAATTCTTCAGGGATGTTGATGCCGAGCAGGCCGGCCTCGCCCATTTCACGGAAGATCGCGGTGTCGAAGGTCTCGTTGAGGTAGGCGTCCTCGATCCGCGGCGCCAGTCTGTCGGCGGCGAAGGCGGCCGCCCCGTCGCGCACCATGCGCTCGTCTTCCGAAAGCTGGCCCTCGATCAGGAACGGGTCTTCCCAGACGAATGCGTTCTTGTCGGCGGCCATGACGTTCTCCCAAACCAATGCATGTCGCTCAAAACGATGACACGCATGAAGCAAAATGTTGGCCCGTTCTATCGGCCTGTGCCTCGAAAAAATCAAACGAAATTGATTCACCGATCAATGAGCATTAAGAATGGATCATGAGTGTCCAGCGCCGCCTTTTGCCCAACATCAGCGCCCTTGCCGCCTTCGAGGCTGTAGCCCGGCTGGGCAGTTTCACCGCCGCCGCCCAGGAGCTAGATCTGACCCAGGGCGCGGTCAGCCGCCAGATCAAACTTCTGGAAGATCAGTTCGGCCGCCGGCTCTTCGAACGCGACAGCCGCAATGTCAGGCTGTCGACATCGGGCGAGATCTACGCCGAGGCGGTTCGTTCAGCACTTGGGCAATTGCGTGACGCAGCCCTTGGATTGATGAGCAATCGGCATAGTGGCATGCTGAACCTTGCCATTTTGCCGACCTTCGGCACGCGCTGGCTGATGCCGATGATCCCCGATTTCGTCGAAAACAATCCCGATATCACCATCAACTTCGTCACCCGCGTCGGTCGCTTCGACTTCGCCAGGGAGAGGCTGGATGCCGCCATCCACTACGGCCTGCCGGACTGGCCGGAGGCCGACTCGACACTGTTGGTGCGCGAAACCGTGGCGCCGGTCGTGTCGCCCGAATTCCTCGCCGGCCGCGCCATCGCCTCACCGGCCGATATCGGCCGCCTGCCGCTGCTGCACATGGCGACGCGTCCTGGCGCCTGGACCGAATGGTTCGAGCATCAGGGCCTGAGCGCGCCGACCGGACCCGGCATGCAGTTCGAACAGTTCGGCACCGCCGCCCAAGCCTGCATGGCGGGGCTTGGTGTGGCGCTGCTGCCGTTGATCCTTATTGCAGGCGAATTGCAGCGCGGCCAGCTGGTGCCGGCGCCAGGCCAGCCCATGCAAAGCCGCAGTGCCTACTATCTCGTCGTCCCGCACGACAAGCGCGGCCATCCGCCGGTCGCCAGTTTTCGCGACTGGCTGCTGGATCAGGTCGCACGTCAAATTTGACTTGGCCGGTTTATCAAAAATTGATAATATTGGATAAAGCGAAAGGAGAGACCATGCCTGCAAGCTACAGCATCGGCACCCGCTATGAGACATTGGTTCGCGAGTTGGTGGAAAGCGGCCGCTATGCCAGCGCCAGTGAGGTTATGCGCGATAGCCTGCGCCTGCTGGAAGAGCGCGAAGAACAGCGTAAGGCAAAGCTTGCTGCGTTGCGCGCGGATATCCGCAAAGGCGTGGAAAGCGGCCCAGGTATCCCTGCCGAAGAGGTATTTCAGCGGCTGGAAGCAAAATACCGCGGCGGAAAGCCGTGAACTATGGCGGTCATATTTGCGCCAGCCGCCGCGCAGGACGTCGAAGAGATCAGCGACTACATCCATGCTGAAAATCCGGCTGCGGGTCGGCGCTTCATTGCCGCGCTCAGGGAACGCTGTAGCCGCATTGCAGACGTGCCGCATGGCGGCGTCCCCCGCCCGACCCTATGGCCCGGCCTGCGCTCCTTTGCATTTCATCGCTATGTTATTTTCTACACCACCGACGGCGATGAGGTGCGTGTCGAGCGCGTCTTGCATGGTGCCCGCGACATCCCAACTATTCTTGAGGGAGGACAGCCACTCAATGGCTCTTGAACTCCACGCCTCCCTGTCTCGTTGGGCTGGAACACTCATAGGGCTCGTCGCAGAATAGCTACTTTCGCTTCAGCGCATCCGCCAAAGCAGCACCGAACGCTCCCTGTTGCGCCGGCCGCTCCGGCTGGCGTTGCTGGGGTGCCGGCGAACGTGGTGCCGGCCTGCCGCCACCATTGTCGCGCGGTCCGCTGCGCGGAGCACCACCCTCGCCGCTATCCTTGCGCATGGAAAGCGCGATGCGCTTGCGCTTGATGTCGACATCGACGACCCGCACCTTCACCACGTCGCCGGCCTTGACCACCTCATGCGCATCCTTGATGAACCGATCGGCCAGCTGCGAGACATGCACCAGCCCGTCCTGATGCACGCCGATATCGACGAAGGCGCCGAAGGCGGCCACGTTGGTGACCGTGCCTTCCAGCAGCATGCCGGGCTTGAGATCCTTGATGTCGTCGATGCCGTCGGCGAAGGTCGCCGTCTTGAAGCCTGGGCGCGGGTCGCGGCCGGGCTTTTCCAGCTCCGCCAGGATATCGCGCACCGTCGGCAAGCCGAAACGCTCGTCGACGAAGACGCGTGGGTCGAGTGCCTTGAGCGCGGCACTATCGCCCATCAACGACCGCACATCGCGCCCGCAGGCAGCGACGATCTTCTTCGCCACGCCATAGGCCTCCGGATGCACCGACGAGGCGTCGAGCGGCTCGCTGCCATTGGCAATGCGCAGGAAGCCGGCGGATTGTTCGAAGGCCCGAGGTCCGAGCCGCGGCACCTTGAGCAGATCCTTCCGGCTGGCGAAGGGCCCGGTCGCATCGCGATGCGCAACGATCGCGTCGGCCAGCGATGCGCCCAGACCTGAAACGCGCGCCAAAAGCGGCGCCGAGGCAGTGTTGAGATCGACGCCGACGGCATTGACCGCGTCCTCGACCACCGCTTCCAGCGAGCGGCCGAGCCGGTACTGGTCGACATCGTGCTGGTACTGGCCGACGCCGATCGATTTGGGTTCGATCTTGACCAGTTCGGCCAGCGGATCCTGCAGCCGCCGGGCGATCGAGACAGCGCCGCGCAACGACACGTCGAGACCGGGGAATTCCGCCGCCGCGGTTGCCGATGCCGAATAGACAGAGGCGCCGGCCTCGCTGACGATCACTTTCAGTGGCTTGGGGCCACCGTCCGCCGGCATGTCGGACAGCATGTCGGCCACCAGCTTTTCGGTCTCGCGGCTGCCGGTGCCGTTGCCGATCGAAATCAGCTCGACCTTGTGCAGGCGGATGAGCTTGGCGAGTTCCGCCTGCGTGCCACGCACATCGTTTCTGGGCGGAAATGGATAGACCGTCGTCGTTGTCAGCACCTTGCCAGTGCCGTCGACCACCGCCACCTTGACGCCGGTGCGGATGCCGGGGTCGAGCCCCATCGTGGCGCGCGAGCCGGCGGGAGCGGCCAGCAGTAGATCCTTGAGGTTGCGGGCAAAGACGTGGATCGCTTCCTCCTCCGCCCGCTCGCGCAGATCGCGCATCAAATCGAGCGTCAGGTGCAGCGACAGTTTTATACGCCAGGTCCAGCCCGCCACCTCCATCAGCCATCTGTCACCCGGAAGGCTGCCGCCGATGGCATAGGCATTGGCGATCATCCGCTCGACCGGCTTCACCGGTGAGGTGTCATCGGCATCGACCTCGATGTCGAGCGACAGCACTTCCTCGTTGCGGCCGCGCAGCATCGCCAGCGCGCGATGGCTCGGCACATTTGCCCAACGCTCGACATGGTCGAAATAATCGGAGAATTTCGCGCCGGCCTCCTGCTTGCCGTCGACCACCCTGGCCCGCATGAAGGCGCGCTCCTTCATGTAGCTGCGCAATTTGCCGACCAGATCGGCATTCTCGGCGAATTGTTCCGACAGGATGTCGCGCGCGCCCTCGAGCGCCGCCTTGGTATCGGCCACCTCTTCGCTGACATAGGCCAGCGCCAGTTCGGCAGGCACCAATGAGCGGTTCGCCAAGATGGCTTCGGCCAGCGGCCCCAGCCCGCGCTCCCTGGCGATCTCGGCCTTGGTCCGGCGTTTGGGCTTGTAGGGCAGGTAGATGTCCTCAAGTTCCGCCTTGGTGGTGGCGGCGACGATCTTGCCTTCAAGCTCCTCGGTCAGCTTGCCCTGTTCGCGGATCGAGCCAAGGATGGTGTCGCGGCGCGCGTCGAGCTCGCGCAGATAGGCAAGGCGTTCGGCAAGATCGCGCAATTGCGTGTCGTCGAGCCCGCCGGTGACTTCCTTGCGGTAGCGCGCCACGAACGGCACTGTCGCGCCCTCATCGAGCAGTTCGATCGCCGCGGCCGCCTGTTCGGGCCGCGCGCTGATCTCGGCCGCGATGATGGCTGCAATGCGCTTGATGTCGGATGCCATGTCGTTCCTGCTCTCATCCAAAGAGCGGCGACCATAGGCGCAGACGTCCGGCCCGCCAACCGCCGCGCTTCGATCAGCCCAGCGGGTCCACAAGAAAGCGTATGCTAATGTGGTGGACAGCCGCGCTAGATTATCCGGCTGAGCGCCTCGAAGAACGCGACGATCTCGATATCGAGCGGATCGTCGACAGGCTCCGGCTGCGACGACATCTTGGCGATCACCACTTCGGTCCTGGGATCGACATACAGCCACTGGCCATGAATACCGATGCCGCAATAGGCGCCGTTCTCGTGTCCAGTCTGGTACCATTTGTTGCGGTAACGGCCCTTGGGAAACAGTGGCAGCATCGCGCCGCGCTGCCAGGCGTCCGCACTGCCGCCAGTGCTGGTCGTGTCGCGCACCCAGGCTTCCGGTACGATGCGGCGGCCATTGGCCATGCCACCTTGCCGCATCATCTCGCCGACACGCGCCAGGTCGCGCGGCGTCACCGAAATGCCGCCGGCCGTGCGCGCCGTGCCTTCCATGTCGACGCCGATCGAGGCTTCGCTGACAGCGCCGAGCGGCAGCCACAGCTTCTCGCGCATCAGGTCGGTGAACCGCTGGCCCGACGCACGCTCGAGCAGCAGGCCGAGCAGGTCGGAATTCGGCGAGCGGTAGCGGAAGGTCTGGCCATGCGGCTCTGCAAGACGTTGCAGGGTCAGGATGAATTCGCGCAGGCTCTCCGTACCGCCGCCCGGATTCCACAGCGTGGCACGGCGATAGCGGGCGAAAGCACTTTCCGGATCGAGATAGGCTTCCTCGAAATCGAGACTGACGCTCATATCGAGCACATGCCGCACGCTCGCATCGCCATAGGCCGAGCCGGCGGCTTCGGGGATGTAGGCCGTCACCGGCGCTTCCGGGTCGAACACCCCCTCGCCTTCCAGTATGCCGGCAATGATGGCGGTCAGCGACTTGCTGATCGAAAAGATGATGTGGCGGGCGCCGAAATCCATATGCGGCGCGAACCAGTCGCCGACGATCCTGCCGCCTTTCATCACCGTCAGTGCGTCGGTGCTCGAACGTGCGAGAAAATCAGCCACCGTCTCCGGTGTGCCGGCGATCGCGACCTTCTCGCCGAGCAGGCCGCCCATATCGCGCACGGGGATTTCGACAACGCCCGACGTCGCCGCCACCCGGGCGGTCGGCACCAGTTCGCCGAGATTCTGGAACGACCACCGGTTGAACGGGTTCTCGCGCCAATTGGCGAGCACGACCTGGTTGCGCCGGAAGCCATAGCGGGTCTCGAACACGGTTTTGCCGGTCATGGCGTTTCCTTCCGGTCGTTTCTTCTTTGTGGGGGCTCAGCGAAGCGCCGTGGCGATAGCGTGCACGGCTTTCAGCGTCGCTATGGAATAGGCACCATTGGCGAAATCCGGCCAGGTCGAAAGCTTCACCACGACCATTCCGGTGTTCCAGTCGATATGGATCATCTGACCGAACACGCCGCGGCACATCAGTGCGCGCGAGCGCGGGTCCTCGATCCAGAACTGGTTGCGATAGCTGCCCTCCGGCAGGCTGGGGCTGAAGTCCGGCCCATGCCTGCCGTTGCGCGTGTCCTCGACCCAGCCGGCCGGCACGACGCCGCCACCATTGTCGAGGATCAATTGGCCGAAGCGGCCATAATCGCGCAACGTTGCATTGAAGCCGCCATCGGCCACCGCATAGCCGGCGCTGTCGACGGTGAAGCAGGCGCTTTCGTCGGCGCCGAGCTTTTGCCAGAGTTCTTCCGAAACCAGTTGCGGCAGCCGTTTGCCTGTCACCCGCTCCATGATGAAAGCAAGCACGTCGGTCTCGATCGAGCGGTATTCGAATTGAGCCCCGTGCGGACGGATCGTGTCCTTCAAGCCCAGGATCAGCTCGAACATGTGCGAGGGCCAGCGAAAATCCGGATCGCTGCCCGGCGGCACCGGCTTCCAGCCGGTGGCGACATCGACTTGGCCGATGTCGGAATAGCGGTCGGTATATTCCTCGGAGAAACGCACGCCGCTCGTCATGTCGAGCACATGCTGCACATTGGCGCCGGCCCAGCCGGTGGCGCCGAGCTCCGGCAAATAATCCGTGACCGGCCTGGCCGGATCGATCAAGCGGCGCCCGACCAGTATGCCGAATACCGAACCGGTGACGGACTTGGCCATCGACTGCGACAGGTGCAGCGTGCGCTCACCCATGCCGTTGAAATAGCGCTCATAGGCGATCTTGCCGTCCTTGAGCACCAGAAAACCGTCCGTATAGGTCTCGTCGAGCAGCCCGGCGAGTGTCGTCGGCTTGCCCTCGCTGTCCTCGACCGCCAGCCCGTCAAGATCGACCTCGGCGCGTTCGAGACGGCGGCGATGGCCGTTGCCGCGCCAGACTTCGGCGGTCGGCAGAATTTCACGGATGTGCTGGAACGCCCAGCGGTTCCATGGCGGCCGGTCCCAGTCGAGCTTCGGCGGCACCATGGCGGGCGGCGAGCCCTGCATGATCGGCGGCCGCGGATCGCTGTTGCGATAGGAGTCCATGAAAGGCCATTCCCGGAAAAGAAAAGACCCGGCGGCATGTGCCGCCGGGTCTGTCATGCAGCGATTACTTCTGCAGTTCGGTCCAGATCTTGGTGTAGAGTTCCTGCGTTTCCGGCGGGCACATCTTCTGGAATTCGCCTTTCGGCTTGGCATCGGCCGGAATGACGACTTCCGGCGCGTCCTTCATGTCGGCAGGCATGTACTTGTCAGAGCCGTTGATGGCATTGGCATAGCGGTGGAAGGCCGAGAGGCCCGCCGCGTTTTCCGGATCCATGATGAAGTTCTGGAACAGCTTGGCATTGTCGACGTTCTTGGCTTCCTTCAGAACGACGACGTTGTCGCTCCACAGGCCAAAGCCTTCCTTCGGATAGTTGTAGTGGATAGCCGGATTGGCCAGCCGCTGGCGCAGCGCCGAGCCGTTCCAGTCGCTGGTCGCCTTGAAATCGCCGGCGCCCATCTTCTCGATGGTGTTGTATTCCATCGCGATCCAGTTCGGCTTGGCCGCCACCAGAAGGTCGCGCACCTTCTTCAGCACCGCCTTGTCGTCGGTGCACTGCTGGCCGCCGACATATTTGATCGCCGCGAAGATGACGTCGCCCATCTCCGGAACGACGTTGACCTTGCCCTTTAGCTCGTCTGGCGTGTTGAAGACGATGCCCCAGCTGTCGGCCGGACCCTTGTAGGCATCGGTGTTGACGACGACGCCGATCGTGCCCCAGGCCCACGGCACCGAATATTTGCGGCCCGGATCGAATTCAGGATTGGCCCATTCCGGCGCGACGTTCTTGAAGTTCTCCATCTTGCCCGGATCCGTCTCGAGCAGGAGACCTTCCTTGATCCAGATCGGCACGTAGGTCTGCGACGGCACCGCGATGTCGAAGCCGGTGCCGCCCTGGCGAACCTTGGCCAGCGCGGTGTCGTTGGAATCGTAATCGGTGATGGTCACCTTGACGTTGTATTTGGCCTCGAACTTCTTGATCACGTCGGGGCTGGTGTAGTTGCCCCAATTGTAGATGTTGAGCACGCCGTCGGCGCGGGCCAGGCCCGTCGAGGCGAGCAACGCCAACCCCATGGCGGTTGCTGTTGTCTTCCAGTTCATGGTTTTAACTCCCATTTTTCGGTTCAGTCTCGTTTCCTGCTGACGAAGAAAAACAACGTGACGATGGCAACCGAGAGCAGCAGGAAGGCGGTCGATATCGCGTTGATCTCGGGTGTGATGCCGCGGCGGATCTGGCCGAGCATGTAGGTGGGCAGCGTGTCCTGGCCGCCCGATTTGACGAACTCGGTGATGACGACGTCGTCGAGCGAGATGACGAAGGCCAGCATCAGCCCGGCCAGGATGCCGGGCCACAGAAGCGGCAACGTGATGCGCCGGAACGTCTTCCAGGGCGTCGCGTAGAGGTCGGCTGCGGCACGCTCCAGCGTCAGGTCCATATTCTCAAGCCGCGCCCGGATCGGCAAATAGGCAAAGGGAATGCAGAACGCCGTGTGCGCGGCGACCAGATAGCCGATGCCGGAATAACCGGTGAAGATCTTGATGCGCGAGAAGAAGATCAGCAGCGCCACCCCGGTGACGATCTCGGGCACCATCAGCGGCTGGTTGATCGCCGCATACTTGAAGGTGAGGCCGGGATAGGACGCGGTGCGGGTGGTGGCGAGCGCCGCCATGGTGGCAAAGATCGTGGAGAGCACCGCCGCGATGGAGCCGATCTGGAAGGAACGCAGCGTGGCATCGACGACCTGCGTGTTCTGCCATGCCGACTGGAACCATTTCAGCGAAAAGCCGCCCCATTCGGAGGTCGAGCTCGCCGCGTTGAAGGCATAGATGACCAGCACGATGATCGGCAGATACAGCACGATAAAGCAGGTCGCGGCGATCGCGCTGAATCCTGGCTGGTGCTTGATGGAAAAGTTCTTAGCCATGACGCACCCCCGACTTGCCGGCATTGCGCACATAGGCAAGCAGCGCCACCATGACGATGATCATGACGGCGATCGACAGCGCCGAGCCGAGTGGCCAGTTGCGGCCCTGCCCGAACTGCAATTCGATCAGGTTGGACAGCATCATGTTCTTGCCGCCGCCAAGCACGCTCGGCGTCACATAGGCGCCAAGCGCTGGAATGAAGACCAGGATGGAGCCGGCGATGACGCCCGGCTTGACCATCGGAAAGATAATCCGCCGCAGCACCTGGAAGCGCGTGGCGTAAAGGTCGTAGCCCGCCTCGACCAGCCGGAAATCGAGCTTTTCCATACTGGCGTAGATCGGCAGCACCATCAGCGGCAGGTAGACATAGGCCATGCCGATCAGGATCGCCGTGTCGGTATAGAGGATCTGGATCGGCGCCGAGATGATGCCGAGCTTGAGCAGCATCGTGTTGATGATGCCTTCGTTGCGGATGATCTGCAGCACCGCGAAGGTGCGGATCAAAAGGTTGGTCCAGAACGGAATGGTGATCAGGAACAGCCAGAGATCGCGGGTCTTTTCGCTGCGCGTCGCCATGAAATAGGCGGTCGGGAAACCAAGCACCAAGGTGGCGATCGTCGTCACCACCGAGAGCTTGATCGAGCGCAGGAAGATGGTGACGTGGGCCGCGGCGATCGAAAGCGTGTCGTCGAAGATATCGCGTTCCAGAAACACCGCTATCCAGGCTTCCGGCGAGAACTGCCACTTCACGTCGCCATAGGAGCCTGGCGTCAGGAACGAGTACACGAGCACGATCAGCAAAGGGCCGGTCGCGGCGAGGAAAATGACCAGCAGCGCTGGTGCTGACAAAAGCCAGCGGTCACGGACATCGCGCCGCTCCGCTGCCTTGGCGACTTCTTCCGCGGTCGCCATCGTCAGTCCTTCAGGACCTGGGCGGCATCGCTGCCGATGAGGATGCCGACCGCGTCGCCCTTCTCGAAACCGCAGCCCGCGCTGCGCGTGTTCTGCTGGCGTACGGTGAAGAGTTCGCCACTGTCGAGATGAACGTGGATGTGGGTATCGGTGCCGAAATAGACGATGTTGTCGACCCTCCCCGACAGTTCGCCCTTGCCCTTGGTCAGCTTGGCGTGTTCAGGCCGAACCACGACCGTGGCATTGGGCTTGGGCTGGAAACCCTGGGCCACGGTCGCCTCGATGGTCGCACCGGACTTGAGCGTGGCGCGCGCCTTGCCGTTGGCCATCTCGCTGATAGCGGCCGTCAGGAAGTTGGTTTCACCGATAAAGTCGGCGACGAAGCGTTCGGCCGGCTTGTCGTAGATATCCCAGGGCGAACCGACCTGGAGGATCTTGCCCGATGACATGACCGCGATGCGGTCGGACATGGTCAGCGCTTCTTCCTGGTCGTGGGTGACGAAGATGAAGGTGATGCCGGTCTCGTGCTGCAGCCGCTTCAACTCGATCTGCATCTCCTTGCGCAGCTTGTAGTCGAGCGCCGACAGTGGCTCGTCGAGCAAAAGCACCTTCGGCTGCGGTGCCAAGGCGCGGGCCAAGGCCACGCGCTGCTGCTGGCCGCCGGAGATCTGGCTGGTGCGACGACCGGCGAGTGCCTCCATCTTGACCAGCTTCAGCATCTCGGCGACGCGCGCCTTGATCTCGGCCCTCGGCTTACCCAGCATTTCCAGGCCAAAGCCGATATTGTCGGCGACCGTCATGTGCGGGAACAGCGCATAGGATTGGAAAACGGTGTTGACCGGCCGTTTGAAGGGTGGCAGCGGCGCGATGTCCTGGCCGTAGAGCAGGATTTCACCGGCGGTTGGAAAATCGAAGCCGGCGATCAGCCTGAGCAACGTCGTCTTGCCGCAGCCGGATGGCCCCAGCAACGTGAAGAATTCGTTCTCGCGGATAGATACCGAGACCGTGTCGAGGGCAGCCACCTGCCCCTCACCTGATCCGAAAATTTTGCTGACGTTTACTACTTCAATCGCATTCCGATCCGGTTTGTCCGGCACGATTACGCCTCACTGTTGACCCCGCTCTTGCTGGCGGAGCTCTTCCCCTGTTCGATGTGACCACATGGCCGGTGGGTTGGCAAGCCCGGCATTGGGTCACAGTTCAGTCAGTCATTGAGGCCTGCAAGCCCCATGCCATAGTCAGGCCTGATAGGTGATCTTGCCGCCGCAAATCGTCGTCACCGGCCGCACCTTGTGCAGATCGGCCGGGGCGGTGTTCTCGATATCCATCGACAAAACCACCAGATCGGCCATGTAGCCCGATCTCAGCGTGCCCTTGCGGTGCTCGGCGAATTCGGCGTAGGCGCCCTCGATCGTGTAACCGGCGATCGCTTCATGCAGCGAGAAACTCTGGTCCGGGTCGCTTTCTGCCCATGGTTTGCGCAACACTGCCGCCTGAATGCCCAGGATCGGATCGATCGGCGACACCGGCCAATCGGATGCGAAGACGACATGCGCGCCGGCATCCTTCAAGGTTCGCCAGGCATAGCTCAGCGGCCAGCGTGCCGGCCCGATGCGCGACACCGTCGGCTCCAGCGGAAAATCCATGGCGCCGGGCGGATGCGGCGGTTGCATGGAAGCAATGACGCCGAGTTCTGCGAAACGCGGCACATCCGATGTGGTGGTGACCTCGATGTGCTCGACCCGGTGACGGCTGTCGCGCTTGCCGTTCGCCTTCTGCGCCGCCTCATAACCGTCCAGCACCGCGCGCACCGCGCCGTCGCCGATCGAGTGCACGGCGATCTGCAGCCCGCGCCTGTCGGCCGCGACGGCCAGATCGATGAATTGTTGCGGCGTGAACAGCGGCTCGCCCACCCAGTCGGGCCGGTCGGCGTATGGCTCGACCATGACAGCTGTCCAGGAGTCGAGCACCCCGTCGTAGAACACCTTGACCATGCCCGACGACAGCCATTCGCTGTTGTAGCTTTCGGCCATACCAGATGCCTTGTCGAGCATGTCGAGCGTCATGAAATTCTTGTAGTGGAACGGGATCTTGACGCGGCAGGGCAAGCCTTCCTCGGCTTCGATCTCGGCCAGCAGCTCAAGCTGATAGAGGTTGCCGTCCATGTTCTGGATCGAGGTGATGCCGTGGCGGGCGCACCAGGCGAGCCCGCGCCGCATGATGTCGCGGTCGGCGTCCCGCTCGGCCGCCGTCGGCATCGGGTCCGGCTCGCCGCCGGTCGACAGCCCCAGCCGCACCCGGCTTTCGCCGGCAAGGTCGAGCACCGGGCCAAAGGCCTCGCCTTCGCGCAATTCGCCGGCGGCCAGTCCATCGTCATCCATGACAATCTCATTGCCAGGGCCGAGCGTGCGCCCCTGCAGGATGCCGGCCATTTCCAACGCCTTGGTGTTGGCCCACATGGTGTGATGGTCGGGCGCCGCCATGCAGAACGGACGATCGGGCAAAATGGCGTCGAGGTGATGGCGCGTCACGCGCTCGCTGCCGAGCACGGTGTAGTCGACGCCTTGGCCGACCAGCATCTTCGCGTCGGGCCGGGTAGGCGCATAGTCGCGGATCGCCTTCTGCAGCGCCTCGAAGCCATGGATACCGGTGAGTTGAAGGTGGGCAAGTTCAGCCCCGCCCGAAAACAGATGCATGTGGGCTTCGATGAAACCCGGCAGGACGGAGCCGCCCTTGGCGTCGATTACCTTGGTGGCCGGTCCCTTGAACTCTTCGATGGAGGCGCGGCTGCCGATGGCGATGATTGCGCCGTCCTTGACGGCGACGGCCTCGGCGGTGGGATTGTCGTCGTCGATGGTCAGTACACGACCATTGATGACGATCAGATCCGCATTGTGACCTGCACCTGTGACAGACATCGCGACTCCGCGCTTTTGACGACTGACTGAGACCGACAACCTCTTGGCCAACGACCTGCCACTCCACCGGAGCGGCGCCATGGGACGAAAAAGAATGCCAGCGCGCTGTCTTGGAAATTCCCCTTGTCATCCCAAGAGGCAGCGTGGATAAAGAATGCGACTGATTATTCGCGTTTGTCAACATACCGAATCTGGAATGTGTCGTGGACAGCAAGCTCCCACCATGTTGAGACCGGGCGGGGAACGAGGACATCGGACGGTGAAGCGCAGTCTCGACCGCAAAACCAGGATAGCGCTCGAACCGCGCAAACAGCCGCGGCAACAACGCTCCAGCAAGGTGGTCGACCGGATTCTCGACGCAGCGCTGGTCTTGACGCGGGAGCAAGGAACCAAAACGCCGACGACGCTCGCCATTGCGCAGCGCGCAGGCTTGTCGGTTGGTTCGATCTACCAATACTTTCCCAACAAGGAAGCCATTCTTCTGGACCTCGCCCGGCGCTGGCTGTCATCCTTTCCCGAGGTGATCGCCAAGCGTATCAAGGTCGCCCCGCCCACCAACCGTGAAGAGTTTCGGCAGGAAGTGCGCAAGCTCTTCATCGACACGTCCAGACTCTACCTCGAAAACGCCAGCCTGATGCCGGTGATCGAGGCCATTTCAGGCAACGCCGACCTCAGGCCGATCCAGAACGAATATGACGAGCAGATCATCGCGCTCTACGCCGCATGGCTGCAGCATGTGAACCCGGCACTTGAAGACAAGATCGCCAGCCGGCTCGGCGTGCTGATGATGGACGTCGGGCACGCCTGCCGGCTTGTCGGGCTGAAAAGAGACCGCAAGACATACGACCTCATCGAGGACGATGTGGAAAGAATGTGGCTCGCTCTGGTGAGCCCTTATCTCAATCTTGAATCTTGACTGATTTCGCACTTCGAGAGGAATTTATGAAGACTGTTTTCTCCCCCCTTCACGCCGGCCATGCCGGTCAAATGGAACTGGTCACATCAGCCATCGTGCCGGGTTTCGAGAAGCCATCGAGGGCCGAATTCATCAAGGCTCGGGTCGAAAGCGAGAAACTGGGTCCCATCATCGCGCCGCACGAACATGACCTCGCCGCCGCCAAGCGCATCCACAAATCAGACTATATCGACTTTCTCCCGACGGTCTGGCCGCAATGGCTGGAAGCAGGCCTCACAGGCACGGCGATGCCCTTCACCTGGCCGACGCGCGGCCTGCGCGGCGACGTGCCGCCAAAGCGCGTCGACGCGCTGCTCGGCTATTATTCCTTCGATGCCGGCGCCACTTTCGTCGAAGGCACGTGGGCCGCGATCAAGTCTTCCTACGACGTAGCGCTGACCGCCGCCGGCCTGCTCAAGGATGGCGAGGCTTCCGCCTTCGCGCTCTGCCGTCCACCCGGCCACCATGCCGGGGCTGGCTTCATGGGCGGCTATTGCTACATCAACAACGCCGCTGTCGCCGCGCAATGGTTCCGCGACCACGGCGCCAAACGCATCTCGATCCTCGATGTCGACTACCATCACGGCAACGGTACGCAGGAGATCTTCTACGACCGTGCCGACGTCCAGGTGCTCAATCTGCATGGCGATCCGATGGTCGAGTACCCGTTCTTCCTCGGCCATGCCGACGAACGCGGCGCGGGTGCCGGCGAAGGCTTCAACATCAATTATCCGATGCCCTTCGGCACCGACTGGGATGCATGGAACGCCTCGCTCGAGGATGCCTGCGGCAGGCTCGCCGCTTATGCACCGGATGTCGTCATCGTCTCGCTGGGTGTCGATACGTTCGAGAAGGACCCGATCAGCCAGTTCAAGCTGAAGACGTCTGATTATCCCAAGATCGGCCGCCGCATCGCCAGGCTCGGCCTGCCGACGCTGTTCGTCATGGAAGGCGGCTATGCCGTCGAGGAGATCGGCATCAACGCGGTCGGCGTGCTGACCGGGTTCGAGGATCGGTAAATGCCTGTCGTCCAGGAGCATCTGGCGGTTTTGGGACAACGACAGGCATAAGCAAAGGACCACCGGGACCGGGCGGCAACATCGCCCGGCTCCCACTATCGGGCCAAGGCACCAGTCTTCGGCACAGCAACCGGCGCGCCCGTCTGTCCAATGCTCCCGAGCCTGGCGAAATCGACCAGCCGCCGAGGTGGCCGGCGAAGACTTTCGCGTCCCGGTCTTCTGTCCAGGGCGCGAAAACCGACTTGTGAGTCGCACATGAGTCCACCGGATTCGATTTTGTCAAATCGCGTTTGATGTCAGATTCAACTGCGGGTAGATTAGACCCGAATCAGCCGGTCCTGGGGGGCGCGGCGACCACCCAAAGTCTTTTGTTCCGGAGCTTTTCCGGCACCAGACGCGGACGGCTTCGCGTTCCCTGAATGGATTCGGGATTTGGTTCGGTGCAGCCCTGCGCCACGCGTGTGTCTTCGTCAAAGTAATGCGTATTCGGGTTCGGCGGCTGGCTTCCAGTATCCGGACAGCAGAAACGATTCCGGCCAAAAGCAACAAGAATGAGCAGTCCCGCCGCACGTCTTCAATCCGACACATTGGGCTCGCGCCTGACGTCGCGCGGCGATCTCACCAGCTTTTTCATGCAACTGACCGCCGAGATCGGCGCCGACAGCTACATGTTGGTCGCCATCGTCCACGACCAGGACCGCAACGATGCGCGCATCGTCTCCTCCAACTGGATTTTCGATGCCATCGAGCTGATCGGCAAGCGATTGATCGCCGGGCTTGCGCAAGGCGCGCTCACCGTCGCGCCAGGCATCCGCCCACAGCCGCTGGTGGCATCTCAAGCACCAGAGGCAGACGGATTGGTCACCGGCGAGGAAGCCCGCCTTCTCGACGTGCTCGGCCATGCCGAAATCTATTCGCTGCGCCTCAATGTCGGCCGCCAGCGCCTGTTTGCCCTGTTCTCTGCGGCGACCGCCGGCAGCATCGACCAGCCGGCGCTGATGCGCGCGCAGCTGAAATGCTGCTACGCGCTCTCGCACATCCCGCAACTGATTGCCGCCGCCGCCATGCAGGACCCGTTGTCGGATCGCGAGCGCGAATGCCTGTTCTGGGTTTCCGAAGGCAAGACCACCGACGAGGTCGCCGTCATCCTTGGCGTCTCCTCCAACACCGTCAACAGCTACATCACCCACGCCATCCAGAAATTCGCGGCCAGCAACCGCGCGATGGCCATCGCCACGGCGATCAGGAGCGGCATCATTTGAAACACGCCGATATCAAGGAAGCCGCCGAAGCCCTTTTCAACGAGCAGCGCAAGCCGTTCGGCGCCTTCACCCTTAGCTCCGAAACCCATCACGCGGTCACCATTCCCGACGCCGTGCGCCGCTGCCGCTGGATCGCCGTCGACATCAACGCCTCGGCTTTCGGCCTGTTCTTCGTCAGCCCCTCGCCCGAACGGGCGCGGCTCGTTCCTTGCCTTGATTCCGACTATCCCGGGATTGCCGTGGCGACGAAGTTCATTTCAGGCGCCAATGGCGAGGAGATCGTGCGTCACACGCGCATCTCGACCGAACCGCGCTGGTGGACGGATGACGGCGTCACCGCCATGGCCGAGATGTTCGGCAATCTCGCCTGGACGCAGCAGATGGCGCCGCTGGCGCCCGGCACCAGCGGCATCGCCTTCCCCGTCCACGCCGACCGCGGCCAATGCGGCCTTGTCGTTTTCCTGGGCTCGGAGATCACCCTGTCGCAGGACGCTCTCTACGAGATCCACGCTCGTTGCTTTTCGTTGTTCGCCGCAGTCGCCCGCATCCGCCCGAGCGATGCCGGCCGCATGCGTGCAATCTCCAAGCGCGAACTCGAATGCCTGAAGCTGACCGCCAACGGCAACACCAGCGAGGAGATCGCGCGACTCCTGAAACTGTCGGTGCACACCGCCAACCAGTATCTGACCCAATCGACCCAGAAGCTCAACGCCGTCAATCGCAACCAGGCCGTTGCCAAGGCGCTGCGGCTGGGCTTGATCGAATAGGGGAATTCGGCAGCGCTTCGAAAGCGACCGACGATCAGCGATAGGCCAGCGGCTCGACCTTGCGGATACGCGCCTCTTCGATCACCGCTTCGAGCAGCGCCGTGTTGCGCTCCGGGTCTTCGCCCGGCTTCTCGAACGATACGTAGTTGACCGCCACCGACGCGCCGAGCTCGCTCAGCGTCAGCTGGAAATAGACGGTGACGCCGGGCGGCCTCAGTTCCAGATCGAGCACGATGCGCGGGCTGCCGCTCCAGTCGACATGCGCCTCACCACCATGGCCGAGCCGCAGAGTGCCCGGCATGAAGAACAACTCAACCGCTGAATCGACCAGGTCCGACAGGCATGCGAAATGCTCCAGTCGGATAAAGGCGATGTAGTCGGCGACATCGATCAGCCTCAGTTCGCCCACCACCTGCTCGATGGCGCTGGCGACGATGATCTCGCGGGATTTTGCGTGCGGTTGCCGGTTCATGAAATCTGTCTGCGCTCAGCCTTTTTCGAGTAGACGATCCGCACCAGTTCGGCGACGGCCTGGTAGAATTGTGACGGGATCACATTATCGACCGAAACTTGCTTGTACATGGAGCGGGCGAGCGCCACGTCCTCGAAGATCGGGATGTTGTGTTCCCGCGCGATCTCACGAATCTTGAGCGCCACCAGATCCTGGCCCTTGGCCAGCACCATGGGCGCCGAGTCCTCGTCGCGCACATATTTCAGCGCGATCGAGAAGTGCGTCGGGTTGGCGATGATCAGCGTCGCGCGCGGCACAGCCGTCATCATCCGTTTGCGCGCCCGGTCGCGCGCCAGGGAGCGCAGCCGCGACTTGACGATCGGGTCGCCCTCGGACTGTTTGAACTCGTCCTTGACCTCCTGCTTGCTCATGCGCAGATCCTGCTTCCAGTGGAAGCGCGACCAGACGATGTCGACTGCCGCGATCAGCCCCATGACGAAGACGATGGCCACCAGGATGTCGACGGCGATGCCGCGGATGACGAGACCGAAGGCGACCGGATTGGTGATCATGCCTGCGAGCAGCTTGCGGTGGTCTTCCGACAGGGTGAAGCTCAGCACGACGATGGCAAACCCGACCTTGCCGAGTGACTTCAGGAACTCGACCCAACCCTGGATGCCGAACAGCCTGTTCCAACCCTTGGCGATCGAAATGCGCGAGAGTTGCGGCCGGACCCGCTCGCCTACGAATTGCGGCATGTTCTGGAACACCGAGGCGCCGACGCCGGCGACGGTCAGCAGCACCATCAAGCTCAGGACGGCGCGGCCGACCTCGAGCAGGACGATCTTGTAAAGCGCGATGACGTCGGTCTCGGTGTCCATTGGCCAGGCTTCCGGCTTCTCCAGGAACATCGACAGGAACATGCCGAGATCGATGATCGCATCCTTGGCGTAGAAGACGGTGAACACCAGTATGGCAACGAACGAGGCAAAGAGCGCTGTCTCCCGCGAATGGGGCAGCTTGCCCTGTTCGATGGTGTCGCGGATCTTCTTTTCCGTCGCCTCTTCGGTTTTCGAATCCTTGTCGACCGCGTCAGCCATGGCGCGGTCCTAGGCGGCGTCTTGGGTCGAGGGGAGTTCGAAGGCGCCTTCGCGCGACAGCCGGATCGTCGTCGTAACGATCGTCTTGCGGGCCGCCATGATATCGGCGAGGGGGATCCCGTCCGAGCCCTGCCCGAGCTCGGCTTCGATCATGCGCCGCGAGCGGGCGCCGATGGCCGACAGCACCGATTCTGCAAGGGCGGCCGACGTGCCACGCAAGGCCAGCGTGACCAGCTCCGTCGACAGCCCGTCGAACAGCAGCACCCGCGCTTTCTGGGTGAGCAGCGGCAGATCGTCGAAAGCAAACAGCCGGGCTCGCACGCCGTCGAGATCAGGCGTGCCGGCGGCTTCCAGATCCTGCATCACCTCCTCGAGCAGCGGCTTGTCGAGTTCGTTGAGGACGCTGGCGACACGCGCCTGCCCGGCCGAGGTGTCTTTGGTCGAGGTTTCGGCCAGCACACTGGTGCGCAACCGGTTTTCGACGATCCTGGCGGCAGCGTCGGGAACATTGGCCATCGTCACCATGCGCTTGATGATTTCTCCACGCATCGGCTTGGTCAGTGTCAGCAGCACGCTCGCCGCCACCTGCGGCGCCAGCTTCGACAACACCATGGCCGCTGTCTGCGGATGCTCACCGGCCAGGAAGGCGCCAAGCCGCGCCGGCTCGAGCTTTTCGAGCTCGGGCCAGATCGGCGGCGGGCCTTCCGGTGCGACCTCGAATTTCCTGTCGCCCATGATCGCGCTCATCTCTTCGGGCGAGAGCGATTCGTTGAGGATGGTGTCCATCCTGTCGGCGGAATCGAGCAATCCCGCCCCTTCGGTGAATTCGGCCTCGAACTCAGCGACAATGCGCTCAAGATCGCTTTGCGGAATCGTCCGCAGCAGCCGGGCGCCCTCGATCAGGGCCTTCAGTTCTTCCTGCTTGAAGAATTTCAGCAGGCGGCTGGCCGACGGCTTGCCCATCGCCACAAGTATGGCGGCCGCCTTCTGCGCGCGGGTCAAGGTCACCGGCGTCGTCATGCCACTCGCCTCCGCTGCCACCGGCAAGCCCCGCAAACCATGTCTAGGCGCCCTTCGTGCCGGCGATGATTTCGGTCAGCCTGATGCCGAAGCGCGAAGGATCGCTTTCCAGAACGGTGATCTCGCCGCGCGCGATCTTTCGGCCGTTGACCACGACGTCGACAGGTTCGCCGATGCGGCGATTGAGCGCCACGGTCGACCCTTTTTGCAGCGCCATCAGATCGGAGACCGGCATCTCGGTGCTGCCGAGGATGATCTGGACATCGACGGGGATGTTCATGATCACGCTCGAATTGGCCGATGAGGCCGCCCTGAACGCCGCATCGGGACGTTGCTCCTCTTCATGCAGGACCCCGCGCAACTCTTCGATGGCACGGTCGAGTTGCTCGTCCGGCTGGTCGAGGTCGGCTTCCGCCTTGGTTTTGGCCATGATCGTCTCCAAATGCTCAGGCGCGTCCGGCGGCAGCCGGCATCAGCCCGTCGATAAAGTCCTGCCCGGCATCGTAAGGTTGCCTGATCCGGACGGTGTAATTCTGTCCCAGTTTGCCGAACTCGCATACGAACAGCGTCTTGCCCCGTGCGCTGAGACGCGCCTGGGACTGGGCCGTTTCCTCGAATTCGATGACGTCGCCGATTTCGAAACCGGCGAGGTCGCCGAGCGTCAGCCGCGCCAGCGGCATCGTGGCCTCGAGCGCCACGGTGGAGCGCATCACCTCTTCCGAAAAGCGGGCGCGCCAGCTGGGGCCGTGATCGTCGTCGCTGACAGGCACGGCTCCGTCGCGGCTGGCCAGCACGACGCGCTGCGGCATCGTCACCGTCACGGTGCCACTGTCGGCCGGCGTCGAGATGCCAAGCACGATGCGGATTGCCGCGCCATCGCGCAGCACGTACCGCTTCGCCTCGGTGCCCGACATTGCCCGCGGCGCGGGCAGGCGCAGGTCGAGCGAACGCTTTCCCGATCCGTTGAGGGCCTGTGCGACCTGCTGGAACACCATGGTCGAAACATCGATTTCGATTTGCGACAGATCGCGTTCGATCGGCGATGCCGGCAGATCCGGGTCGCCGCCGAACAGCGTGCAGACCATGATGGCGATCGCCGGAGCATCGATCACCAGGGTCATCGCATCGGAGGACGCCGACGAGCCGATCACGGTCATCGCAAACGTGTCGCCGGCACGCGAACGCGCCTCGGGAACGCGGCTGACCTCGATCGCTTTGAGATCGACGACGACCGGAACGCCAAACTCGCTGGTCAGGGTTTTCTGCAGCAGCGGCACGGCGCGTTCGGCCATGGCGCGGCCTGCGTCGATGACCTGCGCGGCCTCGCCGCTGTCGCCGACCAGACGCTCGATGATCAGCGAGCGCGCTTCCGCTGGACTGCCCAGGCTGGTCATGACAGTGCCGGGACCGATCTGTCGCGCATCGTTCAGGCGGCCTTCTTTTCGACGGTGCCGGTATTCATCGTGCTCTGCTCGACCGCGTCGATCGTCGGCCGTTCATAGGACGAGATGGTCTTGCGGCCGAACTCGATCGCCACCTGCGGCAGCGCGCCGTTCATGTAGGCCAACAGCGTCTGCTTGACGATGATATAGAGGCGGTTCTTCTTCTCGCGCACTGTCTTGATCTTGGTGGCGACCGGTCCGACCACCGAATAGGACAGGAAGATGCCGAGGAACGTTCCGACAAGTGCGGCACCAATCAAACCGCCGAGAATTTCCGGCGACTGGTCGAGCGCGCCCATCGCCTTGACCACGCCGAGCACGGCGGCGACGATGCCGAGCGCCGGTAGGCCATCGCCCACCGCCACCATCGCGTGATAGGCCTTCATCTTGTCGGACCTGATGGTCTGGATTTCTTCGTCCATCAGCGCCTCGATCTCGTGCGAGCGGGCATTGCCGATGATGATGATGCGGCAGTAGTCGCAGATGAAATGCGTCAGATCGTGGTTATGCAGCACGGTTGGGAACGCCTGGAAAATCGCCGACTCTTCCGGATTGTCGATATGCGCCTCGACCTCGCTGCGGGATTTCGAGCGCAGCTCGCGCATCAGCGAGTGCAGCACGCCGAGCGTTTCGAGATAGTCCTGTTCCTTCGGCACCGCCTGCTTGAAAGCTTCGAGAATGCCCTTGCCGGTATCCTTGACCGTCTTCATCGGATTGGCGACGAGGAAGGTGCCAAAAGCCGCACCACAGATGATCACTGCCTCCCAGGGCTGGATCAGCACGTGAAGATGGCCGCCCATGGCCATGAAGCCGCCAAGGACGCAGCCGAGCGTTACCACCAGTCCAATCAGAATGCCCACGACAGGTCCTTCCGCATTTCACATCAGGAGCTAGGGATAGCCCCCGTGCCTTGTGTGAGGCTTGAATCGAAGGCGTCGGAGACGATTCAGTTTCGCGCAAGGAAGTAGGGGTATTGTCCCGACATAGCTTCGGCCGGAGGCACCTCTTTGCTTAATACCTTTACCAGCTACCAGCTCATCACCAGGGACATTTCAAAGTCGATCGACAGGATCGAGCAGCAGCCCGTGGTTGATCGCGACACCAAGTATTATCTGGACAACATCACCAAGGTGAAATCGATCGACGATTTCGTCAAGAATGACCGTTTGTTCAAATATGCCATGAAGGCCTACGGGCTCGAGGACATGGCTTACGCCAAGGCCTTCATGGTCAAGGCACTCAAGGAAGGCGTCTCCGATCCCAACAGCTTCGCCAACAAGCTGACCGACAAGCGTTACGCCGAATTCGTCAGGGCCTTCAATTTCGCGGCCAACGGCACCAGTACGACTGTCTACAACAAGGCGCAGCAACTGGTGACCAGCAACTATGCGCTGCAAGTCCAGATCGGCGCCTCGCAGAAGGGGCTCCCTTACTACCAGAGCGAAACCGCCTACTACGTCACCAACATCGCCAAGGTTAAATCGGTCGACGACCTGATGGGCGACAGCCGCCTGCTGACATATGCGATGGCCGCTTTCGGACTCGACGCCGCAACCGAACCTGCCGCAACCGTCAAGGCGATGCTCGAAGGTGGCGTCAGCGATCCCGACAGTCCCGCCAACAAACTGCCCGACAAGAGCTACGCCAAATTCGTCGCAGCCTTCGACTTCGCCCAGTATGGCGATCAGACGACCATGCGCGACGATGTCCAGCAGGCGGTGCCGAAAGGATACATGGCCGGAGCCGGACTGACATTGGTCGAGCCAAGCGCGCAATATATCAAGGGCGAGGCCGATTATTACGCGGCAAACATTTCCAAGGTGACGTCGATCGACAACCTCATGGCGGACAAGCGCCTGCTCACCTTCGCCATGGCTTCCTACGGACTTGATGCGTCAACCGAAACGCCGCAGCAGATCCGCACAATGCTCGAGGGCGGCGTCAGCGACCCCGACAGCCCAGCAAACAAGCTGACGGATAAACGGTACGCCAACTTCGTCACGGCCTTCAACTTTGCCCAATATGGCGATCAGACAACGTCGCGCGACGAAGTGCAGAAAGACACGCCGAAAATCTATACGACGGAGTCGGCGCTTGGCCTGATCGCGCCGAATGCGGACTACATCAAGTCGGAGACCGCGTACTACCTTGCCAACGTCACGAACGTGAAATCCATCGACGACCTGATGGCCAACAGCCGATTGTACAACTACGTGCTCTCGGCCTACGGACTGGACCCGGCGACGGAAAGCAAGGACCTCATCCGCAACGTTCTTGCCGGTGGCATTCGCGACGCCGACAGCGTCGCCAACAAGATGACGAACAAGGCCTATGCCGGGCTGGCCGCCGCCTTCAACTTCG
Organism: Mesorhizobium sp. M7A.F.Ca.CA.001.04.2.1; assembly: GCF_003998485.1. Taxonomy (NCBI): domain Bacteria; kingdom Pseudomonadati; phylum Pseudomonadota; class Alphaproteobacteria; order Hyphomicrobiales; family Phyllobacteriaceae; genus Mesorhizobium; species Mesorhizobium sp. M7A.F.Ca.CA.001.04.2.1. The sequence goes on along the minus strand of NZ_RZQT01000013.1, from coordinate 27,987 downwards.
AACAATATGGCGAAGCGGCCACCACCATCAATCCGGCGCAGCAGCCGACCGTCGACAAATACATGCGCCAGACCCTCGAAGAGGATGCCGGCCAGACCAACCAGGGCGTGCGGCTGGCGCTTTATTTCGATCGCAAGGCCCCAACCATCACCAGTTGGTATGACGTGCTGGCCGACACTGCGCTTGCCAGTGTCGTGCGCACCGTGCTCGGCCTGCCCGATTCCTTCGCCACCGCCGATGTCGACAAGCAGGCGCAGCTGTTCGAGCAGAAACTCGACATTTCGGATTTCTCCGACCCCGAGAAACTCGGCAAGTTCCTGACGCGCTTCACCAGCATGTACGAGATCAACAACCCGACTTCATCGGCCGTCACCTCGGTCAGCGTGCTGTTTGCCCAGCCACTCACCGTCGGCATCTCCACCGACCTGATGATGGCCATGCAGAAACTGAGGTTCTGAGACCATCATGCGGGACAGCCTGTACGTCGCTCTTTCATCGCAGATCGCGCTCGAGCGGCGCCTCGACACCATCGCCGACAACGTCGCCAACGCCTCCACGATCGGCTTTCGCGCCACCGGCGTGAAGTTCGAGGACGTCGTCTCTGGCACCGGGCAGAAATCGGTGTCATTCGCCTCCCCGGGCAAGACCTACCTTTCCGGCGCCCACGGTGCCTTGAGCGAGACCGGAAATCCCTTCGATTTCGCCATCCAGGGCGATGCCTGGTTCGCCATAGAGACGCCGGTCGGCACCGTCATGACCCGCGACGGCCGTTTTTCAATGAACGAGAACGGCGAACTGATGTCGATCGAAGGCCACCCGGTGCTCGATGCCGGCGGCTCGCCGATCCAGCTTGACCCCCGCAACGGTCCGCCCAAGGCCGGGGCCGATGGTTCGTTGCGCCAGAACGATCAGCTTGTCGGATCGATCGGCCTCTACAATTTCGATCCAGGCGCGAACTTCGTCCGCTATGGCAATTCCGGCATTGTTCCGGCACGCACCCCGGAGCCTGTCACCGATCGCTCCGATATCGGCGTTGCCCAAGGTTTTCTCGAAGAGTCCAATGTCAATCCGGTGCTGGAGATCACCAGGTTGATCATGGTCCAGCGCGCCTTCGAGAACACCGCCGCCCTGATGCGCCAGACCGACTCGTCCACCGACGAGGCGATCAAGACGCTCGGCTCGAAATAGTCCATGTCGCTCGACCAGCCATCCCTGCGGGCACTCGAAAGACAACTCCAGCCGGCACCGGAAGACCGGCTTGCCGCCCTGGAACGGGTCTGGCGGCGTTTCGCCGACGCCGAGGCACTGCTCAAGCGCGGCGGCCGCGTCATCGAAGTCACGCCCACGCACTACAAGGTGCACGGCCTTTCCGGCTTCGCCAGGCTGGGTGACATCGTCGAGCAGCCCGGCCATGCCGGTGCGCGCCGCGGCGAGATCGTCAAGATCGGCCGCGACGAGGCCGTCGTGGCACCCTTCGAACGCAGCGCCGATTCCGGCATCGGTGATGCCGTGTTCCGCCGCGGTCCGCTTGTGGTGGCACCGCATGCCTCATGGCGCGGCCGCACCATCGACGCACTCACCAGGGCGATCGATGGCGGCCCGCCGCTCGCCCGGGGAGACGACACATCGCGCGGCGCCCAGACGACGCCGGGCGCCATGGCGCGGCAACGCGTCGGCACTGCCTTCATGACCGGCGTCAAGGTCATCGATATCTTCACGCCGCTCTGCTTCGGCCAGCGCCTCGGCATCTTTGCCGGCTCCGGCGTCGGCAAGTCGACGCTGCTCGCCATGCTCGCCGGAGCCGACGCATTCGATACCGTCGTGGTGGCGCTCATCGGCGAACGCGGCCGGGAAGTCCGTGAATTCCTCGAGGACACGATCGGCGACAGCATGGCCAAGACCATCGCCGTCGTCGCCACCAGCGACGAAAGCGCCATGATGCGCCGGCGTGCGCCGGACACCGCCATGCGCGTCGCCGAGCATTTTCGCGACCAGGGGCATCGCGTTTTGCTGGTGCTGGATTCGATCACCCGCTTCGCTCACGCCTTGCGTGAGGTGGCGACGGGAACCGGCGAGCCGCCGGTCGCCCGCGGTTATCCGGCCTCGGTGTTCACCGAATTGCCCAAGCTGCTCGAACGCGCCGGGCCGGGTACGGAGGGCAAGGGATCCATCACCGCCATCATTTCCGTACTGGTCGACGGCGACGATCACAACGACCCGGTCGCCGATTCCGTGCGCGGCATCCTCGACGGCCATGTCGTGCTCGACCGCACGATCGCCGAACAGGGTCGCTATCCCCCCGTCAACCCGCTGTCGTCCATATCGCGGTTGGCCGGAAAGGCCTGGAGCGTCGAACAGCGCGCGCTGGTGACAAGGCTGAAGTCGATGATCTCGCGCTTCGAGGACACACGCGATATCCGCTTGCTCGGGGCCTATCAGGGCGGCGTCGATGCCGAACTCGACATCGCCGTGCGCCAGGTGCCGCTGATCTATGAAGCGCTGACGCAAGGGCCGAAGGATCGCCCCTCAGCCGACCCGTTCTCCGATCTCGCCCGCCACCTCAAGAGCAAGCTGAACGCCGATGCCGGAGACTGAACGCGAATACACCGAGCGCATCCTGCGCGACATGATCGCCGAGGCCAATGCCGCGCAGCAGGCAGAGGCTGACACGGCGAGAAATGCCAAAGCAAAGGCCGCCCGTGCCATCGCGGCCAAAGCCGAGGCCGTTCTGGCCAGAGCCGTCAAGCCAATCCTGCCACGGGCTGGCAAAGCCGATCCTGATCTGGCCAGGCCCGTCGAACCCGCTCTGTCCCGGGCTCCCCAGGCGGTGGCTGCCGAGATGACGCAGGCCAGCCGGGAATCGCTGATCGACGGCCTGTTCCCGCGCGCCGAATGGCCGCAGCCGCCAAAGGCGCCGTTTCCCCGACTGGAGAAGAAGTCCGACCGACGCAGCGATTTCGTCATTGCCGCGCTCGGCATCGCGCTCGGCCTGATCTGCGCCCTGTTCCCCTGGTATATCTTCTTCAACCAGGACCAGTTTGGCGTCCAGGCGATGAAGTTCGGCGGCACAGGCTCTAATTCCGGGCGAGCGGGCGGCGGCGTGGTCGCCGAACGCAGCGCGCCGCTGACGGCAAAGGACGTTCCCGCGGCCAATCTCGATCTTCTTGCCACGGGGACGGTGCGGGATGATGCCGATCCCGCAGCCGCATCCGACGAGCAACCGTTTCCGGCCGACGCGGCGAAATTCCGCATGGTTCATGTCGCCAACGGCCGCGCCATGATCCAGGACGACGCTGGCCTCTGGATGGTCCAGCGCGGCTCGATACTGCCGGATTCCAGCAAGGTATCCTCCATCGAGCAGCGCAACGGCAAATGGGTCATGGTCACCAGTGCCGACCAGGTGATCGAACTGTCCCGATAAACGATCTCCGGCTTCCGGCCATCCGCAAGGCCCGCGCAAGACTGGCGGCCTAGTCTCTGGGTACCTGCTCGGAGATTCCCATGGAGCCCGTTTCCCTTTTCGACCTCGCCGCCAAGCAAGCGCAATGGCTGGCCGTGCGCCAGTCGGCCGTGGCCGGCAACATCGCCAATGCCAACACGCCGGGCTATACGGCAAACGACGTCGAGCCATTCGAAAAGGTGCTCGACCGCGCCGCCGTATCGCTGCAGGCCACCCAGGCCGGCCATCTCGGCAATGCAGCGACCAATGCCGGCTTCACCATTAAGCCGCAGGAAGATGACGGCGTTGTCATGCCGTCCAAGAACTCGGTCGTGCTGGAGGACCAGTTGCTGAAGGCCGGCGAGGTGCGCCGGTCCTTCGAGCTCAACACGGCGATCGTCAAGGCGTTCCATTCGATGATGATGATGGCGGTGAAGAGCTGACCATGGACGCGCTGACCGCAGCCCTCAAAGTCGCAGCATCCGGCCTCGGCGCCCAGTCGGAGCGCCTGCGCGTGGTTTCCGAAAACCTCGCCAACGCCCAGTCGACGGGCACCGCGCCCGGCTCCGACCCTTATCGCCGCAAGACCATCAGCTTCGTCTCCGAGCTCGACCGGGCCTCCGGCAGTTCAACGGTTGCAGTGAACTCGATCGATCGAGATCCCAGTGACTTTCCAGTCGAGTTCCAGCCCGGCAACGAGGCCGCCGACGAGAAGGGCTACGTCAAGATGCCCAACGTCAACGTGCTGATCGAAATGGCCGACATGACCGAGGCCAATCGCTCCTACGAGGCCAACCTTCAGGTGGTCAAGCAGGCCCGCGACCTGATTTCCATGACCATCGACCTGATGAGGAACCAATAATGATCAGCGGTATCGGAGCCCTTCAGTTCAAGCCGTCGATCGGCGGCGATGACGCGGCGACAAGCCTGCTCCAGGGCGGCGCGACACCGTCGGCCGGTGGCAATGTCGGCACCTCCTTTGCCGAGGCGCTGAGCCAGGCAGCCTCCAAGACCGTCGACACGATGCAGAATGCCGAGCAGGTATCGATGCAGGCGCTCAAGGGCGATGCCGACACCCGCCAGGTGGTCGACGCCGTGATGAGCGCGCAGCAGGCGCTTCAGACCGCCGTCGCGATACGCGACAAGGTGGTCTCCGCCTATCTCGAAGTCAGTCGAATGGGCATCTGAGGAATTCCGCCATGAAAGCACTCGCCATCGCCGCCACCGGCATGAATGCCCAGCAGACAAATCTGGAAGTCATCGCCAACAACATCGCCAACATCAACACCACCGGCTACAAGCGCGCCCGTGCCGAATTCTCCGACCTGCTCTATCAGGTCGACCGCACGCAAGGCGTGCCCAACCGCTCCAACGCCTCGCTGGTGCCGGAGGGCGTCTCGATCGGCCTCGGCGTCAAGACGACGGCGGTGCGCAACGTGCACACCCAGGGCGAACTGACCAGCACCGGCAACAGTTTCGACCTGGCGCTGACCGGCAGGGGCTGGTTCCAGATCGAGGGTGCCGACGGCGGCACGCTCTACAGCCGCGCCGGCGCTCTCAACACCAACGCCACCGGCCAGTTGGTGACGGTCGACGGCGCTGCGGTCATTCCGGCAATCAATGTTCCCGTTGATGCCGTCGAGGTCATCGTCAACAAGACCGGCCAGGTCTTCGCCCGCATCGACGGCCAGACCGACCTGCAGAACCTCGGTCAGCTTCAGATCGCCAATTTCGCCAACGAGGCCGGCCTGGCGCCGCTCGGCGACAATCTGTTCCAGGAAACCACGGCTTCGGGGCCCGCGAATGTCGGCGTGCCTGGCGATCCCGGTTTTGCCACCATCCAGCAGGGCTATCTCGAAGCCTCCAACGTCGACCCGGTCAAGGAAATCACCGAGCTGATCTCGGCGCAGCGCGCCTATGAGATGAACTCCAAGGTCATCCAGGCCGCCGACGACATGGCCTCCGTGGTCTCCAAGAACATCAGGTAACGCATGATGTCGACGCCCGGCCTGCTGTCTGCATTCCGCCGCACCGCGCTCGTCCTTGCGCTGGTGACCGGCACGATGCCGGCTTTTGCCCAGGAATCGGCCAACCAGTCGGCCACCCGGATCGCCAGCAATCAAGCTGGCGGCGAGGTGGTGCTTATTCCGAGCCGGGTTATCTATCCCGGCGAGACCATCAACCTGGCTGCCCTGAAACAGGTCACCCTTATCGTCGGCAAGCACAAGCCGGAGGCGGTCGCCACACGGGCCGAGGAACTGGATGGCAAGGTCGCCAAGCGCACCTTGCTGCCCGGCCGCTACATTCCCTCCGCCGCCATCCGCGAGGCCTGGCTGGTCGAACAGGGTGCCTCCGTGCAGATCTTCTTCATCGCCGGCGGCCTGACGATCTCGGCGACCGCCGTGACGCTGCAGCCAGGAGCCGCGGGCGACCTCGTCAAGGTTCGCAACATCGACAGCGGCGAAATCCTGTCCGGCACGGTGATGGCGGATGGAACCATCCAGGTCAGCGCTTCATGATGCGCGGGCTTACCTTGATCCTGGCAGCCGTGCTTGGCCTGCAGCCGGCGCTGGCCGACGGCCTGACGCCGAAGGCCAAGCGCGAGCTCGCCGCCAAGAATGGCGGCGTCTACAACGATCCCGAATATGATCCGGCCACCACCAGCCGCATGTTCCGGGTCTCGACCGGGCCGAGTTCGCTGCCGCCGGGCCAGGTCGCCTCGCGTATCAAGGACATCGCCCAGCTGCAGAGTTCGCGCGACAATCAGCTCGTCGGCTACGGCCTGGTCATCGGCCTTGCCGGATCGGGCGACAGCCTGCGCAACTCGCCATTCACCGAACAGTCGATCCGCGCGATGCTCGAAAACCTCGGCATCGCCACCGAAGGCGGCAGCGCGCGCGCCAAGAATGTCGCCGCCGTCATCGTCACCGCCAACATGCCGCCCTACGTGCAGTCGGGCGCCCGCATCGACATCGACGTCTCCTCGATGGGCGACGCGACCTCGCTTTCCGGCGGCACGCTGATCATGACGCCGCTGAAGGCGGCGGACGGCGAAATCTATGCCGTCGGCCAGGGCTCGGTCATCGTGTCCGGCTTTACCGCGCAAGGACAGGCCGAGCAGCTGACGCAAGGCGTGCCGACCGCCGGCCGCGTGCCCAACGGCGCCATCGTCGAGCGTGCCGTCCAAGCCGAATTCGACGATCAGGCGATCCTGACGCTGCAGCTGCGCAATCCCGATTTCTCGACCGCTATCCGCATCGCGGACGCCATCAACGACTACACCGGCCAGCGCTTCGGCATGCGGGTGGCGGCCGAGCGCGATTCGCGCACCGTCCAGATCAGAAGGCCGAAGGGTGTCTCGGCGGCGCGCTTCTATGCCGAAATCGAGAATTTGGTGGTCGAATCCGACACGCCGGCCCGTGTCGTGATCGACGAGCGCACCGGCACCATCGTCATCGGCAATGACGTCAAGATCTCAAGGGTCGCCATCAGCCACGGCACGCTCACCGTGCGCATCACCGAAGCGCCGCGCGTCGTGCAGCCCGAACCCTTCTCCAAGGGCGAGACCGCGATCGAACCGTTCACCGCCATCGACGCCAGCCGGCCCGACGCCCGCGTTGCCGTGCTTGACGGGCCCGATCTCCAGACCCTCGTTTCCGGCCTCAACCGCCTCGGCGTCAAGCCGGACGGCATCATCGCCATTCTGCAGGGCATCAAGTCGGCCGGGGCCCTGCAGGCCGACCTGGTTCTGCAATAGGCGATGCCGATGAAGCGCTCCTTCCCACGCCACGACAGACACCACAAAGCCGCGATCCTGCTTGCGACCGCTTTTCTCGCGGCTCTGCCCTTTGCCGGCGGCACCGCGCGCGGCGAGGAGACGGTCCGCCAGGTCCTGCCGGGAGCACAGGTGGCGGCGGCGCCGCAGCAATTGACACGGGAAAAGGCGCCGGACCAAAGCGAGATCGAGCGCTTCTGCTCAAACATCGCCGATGCCGCCCGCGACCGCCGCTATGTCCTGCAGGCGCAGGAACTGAAGCAGCTCCAGGCTGGCATTGACGAGCGCATGAAAGCTCTTGATGCAAAGAAAGCTGAATACGAGACCTGGCTGAAGCGGCGCGAGGTTTTCCTGGCCCGGGCCGAGGACGGCGTCGTCCAGATCTACGCCGGTATGAAACCCGACGCCGCCGCCGAGCGGCTGGCCATCGTCAACGCCGACCTGGCTGCGGCTATATTGATGAAGCTCGATTCACGCAAGGCGAGCGTCATCCTCAACGAAATGGACCAGAAGGCGGCGGCAACGCTCACCGGCATTATGGCCAGCGCAGCCCGAAGGGTAGATCCGTCATGATCCGGAAGATGCTTGTCCTGTGCGCGGTTACCATGCTGTCCGGTTGCGGAACCAACCTCAAGGAGGTCGGCAGAGAGCCGGCCCTGTCCCCGGTCGGCTCCGGCATCGATGGCGGCAGCACCGGCTCGCTCTATCGATATCCGCAAACGCCGCCAGTGCCGGTCAAGAAATTCTCGTTGTGGGACGACCGCCAGAGCCGGCTGTTCACCGACCCGCGGGCGCTGTCCCAGGGCGACATCCTGACGGTCAAGATCAAGATCAACGATCGCGCCAACTTCAAGAACCAGAACGACAGGAGCCGCACCGCCAATCGCAAGCTCGGTTATGACCTCAGCGCGCAGTGGGACAAGTGGAGCACCGCCGGCAAGGGCGCCGGGGCTCTCACCTCCACCACCGACACGACGGCTGACGGCGAGATCAAGCGCTCGGAAACGCTTGAACTCAATGTCGCGGCGATCGTCACCGATGTGCTGCCCAACGGCAATCTGATGATCACCGGATCGCAGGAAGTGCGCGTCAATGCCGAGCTCAGGGTGCTGACGCTCGCCGGCATCGTGCGGCCGGCCGATATCGGCGCCGAAAACACCATCCCCTACGAACGCATCGCCGAGGCCCGCATCTCCTACGGCGGACGCGGTCGCATCACCGAGGTCCAGCAACCTGCCTACGGCCAGCAGATCCTCGACCAGGTTCTTCCGTTCTAGGATCGGGGCAGGGCGCCGTGGCAAATATTGAACAGGTTCAGCCGCGCAAGGGTCCCTCCCCTGTCATTCAGGCCGGCATGCTGCTGCTTGTGACGGCGGCCGCCATTGGCGTGGGTTGGATGTCCGGCGGTTATCTCAAGGGCGTCGGCGCACCGGCGTCGGTACCGGTCGCGCCTGAGAACGAAGGTAAGATCATGCAGCCCGCCGCAGCCGAGCAACCAGGCCTGGGCCCGATGCTTGTCGTGCTGGCGCCGATCACCACCAACATCGCCTCGCCTGCCGGCACCTGGATCAGGATGGAGGTGTCCGTCGTCTATGACGCGCCGCAGCCACAGGCAATGTCGGATGACATCCACCAAGATCTCCTGGCCCTGGTGCGCACCTTGAAGATGCATCAGATCGAGGGAGCCAGCGGCTACCAGCACCTGAAGGCCGACCTCGAAGAACGCGCCGCGATCCGCAGCCAGGGTCACGCCAAACAGGTACTCATCAGGACATTGCTGCTCGAATGAGAAAGTTCCTTCTCGCCACCGCCATGATCGCCGCCGCCACCTCCATCGCGGCGGCTCAGCAGATCGATCTCGGCGGCATCGGCAAGGCTGACGGCACCACCGTCGGCTACATCATCCAGATGTTCGGCCTGCTGACTGTTCTGTCGGTCGCGCCGGGCCTGCTGATCATGGTGACCAGCTTCACCCGCTTCGTCATCGCCTTCTCGATCCTGCGCGCCGGCATCGGCCTGCAGTCGACACCGGCAAACCTCATCCTGATTTCGCTGTCGCTGTTCATGACCTTCTATGTCATGGCGCCGACCTTCGATCAGGCCTGGAACACCGGCGTCAAGCCGCTGATGGACAACCAGATCACCCAGACCGAAGCCTTCGACAAGATTTCCGATCCGTTCCGCACCTTCATGCTGCACAATGTGCGTGACAAGGATTTCGACCTCTTCGCCGATCTCGCCCGCGAGCGCGGCCAGACCGTTTCGCGTGACACCGTCGACCTGCGCATCCTGGTGCCCGCCTTCATGATCTCGGAGATCCGGCGCGGCTTCGAAATCGGCTTCCTGATCGTGCTGCCATTCCTGGTCATCGACCTGATCGTCGCCACCATCACGATGGCGATGGGCATGATGATGCTGCCGCCCACTGTGGTGTCGCTGCCGTTCAAGATCCTGTTCTTCGTCCTGATCGACGGCTGGAACCTGCTTGTCGGCAGCCTGGTGCGCTCCTTCAACTGACTCTGCCGCGCCGGCTCGAAATTCCAGCAATATATTTTCGATTAACCGTCCGGTTTAGCCCTTTGGTAGGGACTTGCCCGCATATTCGCTCGCAGATGGCGGGTGATCGATTTCAGAGATCATTGGCATGATGCCGCACCGTCATACCGGGAGGCCCGGTATGTCAAAAAAACACCTGTAAAAACCAAGGTACGAGTACCATGTCCAGCATCATGACGAACTCCGCCGCGTTGACGGCTCTGCAGAGCCTTAACGCCACCAGCAAATCCCTCCAGGACACCCAGGCCCGCATCTCGACCGGTTATCGCGTCTCGCAGGCCTCGGACAACGCCGCTTACTGGTCGATCGCCACCACGATGCGCTCCGACAACCAGGCAATGTCCACCGTTTCGGACGCTCTCGGCCTCGGCGCCTCGAAGGTCGACACCGCCTATACCGGCATGAACAGCGCGATCTCCACCATCAACCAGATCAAGGCAAAGCTGCTGGCTTCCTACGGCCAGACGGATGCCTCGAAGGAAAAGACCCAGACCGAAATCACCGCTCTTCAGGCGCAGATGAAGTCCTACGCCGACGGCGCCACCTTCTCCGGCACCAACATGCTGTCCGTAGACAGCGGCTCAACAGCCACGACGGCTGCCGATGTGAAGATCCTTTCGGCCTTCAACCGTGACGCGGCCGGCGCATCTTCGATCTCGACCATCGACGTCAAGGTGGAAAGCATCAAGCTCTATGAAGCTGGTACCACCTCGGGCCTCGCGAAGGGCATCCTTGACACGTACCGCCTCGGCAGCGACGGCAGTGTGGCCGCAGCGGTCTCCGGCACGCAGACAGCTCTAGGGGCGGCTGCACTGGCCACCGACACCTATTCGGCCGCCTCGCTTTCCATCTTCTCGGGTGGCACCGCTGCCAGCGATTCGCAGATCAAGCAGATGCTGACCGTCATCGACTCCGCGCTTGCCGACATGACCAACTCGGCCACCACGCTCGGCGCCGCCAAGAGCAGTATCGACCTGCAGAAGACCTTCACCTCGGACCTGATGGACTCCATCGACCGCGGCGTCGGCCAGCTCGTCGATGCCGACATGAACAAGGAATCGACCCGTCTGCAGGCCCTGCAGGTCCAGCAGCAGCTCGGCGTGCAGGCGCTGTCGATCGCCAACGGTTCCTCGCAGTCGATCCTGTCGCTCTTCCGCGGCTGATCGCCTCCGCTCAACCACAGTTCGCACTAGAAATTCAGGCCGCGCCAAAAGCGCGGCCCTATTTGCGTTTGCTCCAGCCCCGCACAATCCTCGATCCTTAACTCTCAAAAACCAGCTTTTAACAGGCTGTTAACCATGCCGCGCTAGTTATGGTTAACCAATAGCTTACGACAGTTGGCGAATCGGTCCGACCGGCACGATGCCAATCGTTGAACAGGCCCATCCGGCATGTCTGAGCATGTCGGCTTTTGAGAAGGAGCGACTTTCTTGGCGAGCATCATGACCAACGCCTCGGCGTTAACCGCACTTCAAAGCCTCAGCGCCACCAACAAGTCGCTCGAACAGACACAGGCCCGCATATCGACCGGCTATCGGGTCTCGCAGGCTTCGGACAACGCCGCCTATTGGTCGATCGCCACCACCATGCGCTCGGACAATTCGGCCCTGTCGACGGTGCAGGATGCACTCGGCCTCGGCGCCTCGAAAGTCGATGCCGCCTACACCGGCATCACCAACGTGCTGACGACGATCGGCCAGATCAAGACCAAGGTGTTGTCCATGGTCGGCCAGACGGATGCCGCCAAGGCGAAGACCCAGACCGAGATCAAGGCGCTTCAAACGCAGATGAAGTCCTTTGCCGATGCGGCCACCTTCTCCGGCTCGAATTTCCTCGCGGTGACCTCCAAGCAGGTCACGTCCGCCAATGATGGCGTCCAGCCCGACTCGCAGATCGTGTCCTCATTCAATCGCTCTTCATCCGGCGCTGTCTCGATCGGAACGATCAACATCAATGTCGAGGGCACCAAGCTTTTCGACTACGGCCTTGCCGCCGAGGTCAAGAACCAGGGCGTCCTCGATCGCCAGACCTCCATCTATTCCACGGGCGCCGCCCAGACCCTGTATGACAACGCCTATGCTGGCGTGATCGCGGGCGGAGGAACGGATATCGCCGCGAACACTGCCGGCCAGACGGCGGCGGGAGCGGTCACCAAGGTCGACAATATTTCCGCCTACAACCTCGACATCACGGCCCCAGGGGTGACCGACGGCATCATCACCCAGATGGTCACCATGATGGACAAGGTCATGGCCCAGTTGACTGATTCCGCCACCATCATCGGTTCGGCCAAGAGCTCGATCGACCTGCAGAAGACCTTCACCCAGAGCCTGATGGACTCCATCGACCGCGGCGTCGGCCAGCTCGTCGACGCCGACATGAACAAGGAATCGACCCGCCTCCAGGCCCTGCAGGTGCAGCAGCAGCTCGGCATCCAGGCACTGTCGATCGCCAACAGCTCCTCGCAGTCGATCCTGTCGCTGTTCAAGAACTAATCGCGGGCGCCACCGGCGCCTCCTTTTCGCACTCCGATTGACGGGCCGCGCCGCAAGCGCGGCCCGATTTCATTTTCGCACAAGCTTCGAAGACTAGAGTTCCGGCGGACAATCATGCTGGGAGTCGTTGAACCGTGCCGGAACAGATCCAGAGCATCATCTCGAATCTCCGCGGGTTTGGCGTGAAGCGCCTCGCCATGCTGGCGGGCATCGCCGTTCTGGTGATGGGCGTCATCGGCATCGCCTCGGTCTATCTCAACCGCCCCGCCTACGACACGCTCTATGTCGGACTCGACCGCGCCGACGTGAACCAGATCGGCCTGGTGCTCGGCGAAGCCGGCATCGGCTTCGATGTCGGCGCCGACGGAACCTCGGTTCTGGTGCCGGCCGGCACCACCGCCCAGGCCCGCATGCTGCTCGCCGAAAAGGGCCTGCCGACCAGCGCCAATGCCGGCTACGAACTGTTCGACAATGTCGGCTCGCTCGGCCTCACCTCGTTCATGCAGCAGATCACCCGCGTGCGCGCGCTGGAAGGTGAGATCGCCCGCACCATCCAGTCGATATCGGGCATCAAGGCGGCGCGGGTCCACATCGTCATGTCCGAACGCGCCAATTTCCGCCGTGACGAGCAGCAGCCTTCCGCCTCCGTGGTCATCCGCTACGCCGGCATCGACGCCGAAAAGAGCGCCATGTCGATCCGCCATCTCGTCGCCGCCGCCGTCCCCGGCCTGTCGGCCGACAAGGTGACGGTGCTCGATTCCAGCGGCAATCTGCTGGCTGCGGGCGACGACCCTTCCAACACCAGCGCCGCCCGCACGCTCGGCGTCGAGCAGACCGTCGAGGCGCAGATCGGAGACAACATCCGCCGTGCGCTGACGGCCTATCTCGGCCCCGACAATTTCCGCGCCAGCGTCAAGGCCGAGGTCAACACCGACACCCGCCAGACGGAAGAGACCATCTTCGATCCGAATTCCCGCGTCGAGCGCTCGGTGCAGTCGGTGCGCGCCAACGAGAACAACAACCAGAAGCAGGCTTCCACTCCGGCCAGCGTCGAGCAGAACCTGCCCGAGACCCAGGCAACCGCCACCGATGGCCCGCAATCCTCCTCGCAGAACGACCGCAGGGAAGAGATCACCAACTACGAGATCAATTCCAAGAAGATCGCCACCGTCTCCAACGGCTACACCGTCACCAAGATGTCGATTGCCGTGGTCGTCAACCAGCAGCGGCTGACGACCATCCTCGGCAAGGACGCCACACCGGAGCAGATCGCCAAGCGCGTCGCCGAGATCCAGAAGATGGTTACATCCGCCACCGGCCTGGATGAAAAGCGCGGCGACATCATCGACGTCTCGGCGGTCGAGTTCATCGATGGCCTGGATGGCGAGGCGATCCCGCAGGCGGGAATGCTCGATTCGATCGGCCAGCATGCCGGCACGATGATCAATGCAGGTGCCTTCATCGTCGTGGTGTTCCTGGTGGCCTTCTTCGGCCTGAGGCCGATGGCCGCGGCGCTGACGGCAAAGGCTGCTCCAGCCCTGGCAGGCCCCAGCTTCGACGACGTCCAGCGCTCGCTGCCGACGCCGGAGGCAATGGCGGCCACCGACAATGCCGCGGTTGGCGCCTTGCCAGGCACACGCCCAGGCCCCACTCCGCTCGACGATCTTCGCCAGAAGATCCGGCCGGCGCCGCAGGACCGGCTTGCCAGGATGGTCGACCTCAACGAGGAGCGCACCGCGCAGATCCTGCGCAAATGGGCTTCCCAGGAAGTGGCGGTGTAAACCATGCCTTCCGTAGCCCTCTTCGACCTTCTGCCTGATTTCGGCACGCGCGCGCAGCGTGCCGGCCAGCCCCGGGCAGCAGTCGATCCCGAACACAAGCCCGAGACGCCGGCGCCGCAAGCCGATATCGGCACGCTGATCGCCGAGGCGGTTGCCCAGGCGGAGGCAGCGCTGGAGGGCCGCCTGGCGGCTGCGCATGACGCCGCGCTCGAAGCCGAACGCCAGGCCAATGCTGAGGAAGCAAGGATATTTCTCGAAAGCCTTGGCGACGATGTCGGCAAGGCGGTCTCGTTGCACATCGATGCGATGGAGGCGCGCGTGACCGGACTTGTCGCCGGCACGGTCGCCCGCATCATCGGCGGCATCGTCAGCGACGATCTGCAGAAACGTTCGATCGATGCGTTGGCAGACGCCGTCCGCGAAGCGGTTGGCGACGCCGAGGCTGTGCGCATCGTCGTGCGCGGCCCGCTCTCGATGTTCGAAACACTGAAGGCATCGCTCGGACCCCGCGCCGCCAATCTCGATTTTGTCGAGGCGCCAGGCTTCGACCTGACCGTGGCTATCGACGAGGCGGTGTTCGAAACGCGCATGGCCGAATGGTCGACGACCCTCTCGGAGGTCCTGGCATGAGCGTCGCCAACGCCGATCAGGGCCGCCACGAGATCATCATCGTGCGGCGCAGTCATGACGACCATGACGAGGCCCACCATGGCGGCGTCTGGAAGATCGCCTTCGCCGACTTCATGACGGCCATGATGTGCTTCTTCCTGGTCATGTGGCTGATCAACGCCGCCAACGAGCAGACCAAGGCAGCCGTGGCCAGCTACTTCAACCCGGTCAAGCTGGTCGACCGCAATTCGAGCCGCAAGGGCCTGGAGGATCTCGGCGACGGCCCGCGCGCCATGGGACTGACGGCCGACGATCCGCAAGAGGCGACCAGCAAAGCCGGACAGAACGGCAATGCCGGCGCGGGCGCGTCCGAGCGCAAGCAGGACAAGCAGGAGCCACAGCAGGCGGAACACTCCGACGACCATCTCTTCGCCGACCCCTACGCCGTGCTTTCGGAAATCGCCACAGATACCGGCGTCATGCAGAATGTCAGCCAGAAAGGCGATGGCGGCGTGCAGGCTGCCGGCCCGGCTACCGGCGCCTCCGGTGGCGCCTCCTACCGCGATCCTTTCGAGCCGGATTTCTGGTCGCAGCAGGTCGCGGCGCCCGGCGCCGAGGCCAGCGCCCAGCGCACCAAGATCGAGGGCGATCCGGCCAAGCCCGGCGACAAGACCGCCGAAACGCAGGTGCTCAAAGTCAAAGCCGTGCCGCCTGTCGCGGCACCGCTCGAGCCACTGGCAAAGGACGCGACCAGTAAACAGGCCGCGAACCCTGCCACGGCATTGGCCGGCGAGACGAAACCGGACGGCACCAAGGCCGCGGTAGCGAAGGCTGAGCCTGAGGCGCAAAAGGCCGTCCAGCCCGACATCGGGGAGAAGGCGCCAACCGCTGCTGCCGTGAAGGCAGCGGCCGACGTCAAGCGGCAGTTGGCCGATGCTTTCAAGCCTGGCGACAAGCTGCACGACGGCGTCTCGGTCGAAGCCACCGACAAGGGCGTCGTCATCTCGATCACCGATCAGCTCGACTTCGGCATGTTCGAGGTCGGCTCGGCGTTGCCAAGACGCGAACTGGTGCTGGCAATGGAGAAGATCGGCCGCATCGTCAACAGCCAGAAGGGCACCATCAGCATCAACGGCCACACCGATGCCCGGCCGTTCCGCAGCGACAGCTACGACAATTGGCGGCTGTCGACGGCGCGCGCGCATTCCGCGTACTACATGCTCGTGCGCGGCGGCGTCGACGAACGCCGCATCACCGAGGTCGCCGGTTTCGCGGACCGCCAGCCGAAAATAGCAGCCGATCCATTGGCGGCCGCGAACCGCCGCATCGAGATCCTGATGGCGACCGGCGGATGAAGCGAGCGGCCGTCACCCGCCGGTTGATTGGCCTGTTGCTGCTGGCCGGCGGACACCCGTCCACTGGTTTCGCCCAGGAGGCCCTGCAGCCGTATCAGCTGGTGCGCTCGCTGCAGCTCATCCAGGACCGCATAGCCGCCGGCGATCATGCCGCCCTGCCGATGCAGGCCAAGCTGCTCGAGATGACGGATGCGCGCCTGCGCGCGGCGAATGCCGAGGACTACAAGGATCCCAAGAATTTTCGGGCCCTGCTTGTCTACGGCATGAGCGGCGGCAACCCGGTGACCGTCGAAGCGGCCACGTCGCGCGCTACGGCGGACCCGCAAAGCCTTGCAATCGCCAAAGGCGTGATTGAGTACCTCAACGGCCGGCCCGGCAAGGCTATCGAAGCCTTGAGGCCGATCGATCCCATGGCGCTGCCTCCGGATCTCGGCGCCTTCCTCGCTTTGGTCAAAGGCTCGCTGCTTGCCGGCGATCAACCGGCGACCGCACTCGGTCTGCTCGACGAGGCAAGATTGCTCAGCCCCGGCACGCTGGTCGAGGAGGCGGCACTTCGCCGTTCGGTCGGCCTTGCAGTCGCGCAAGGCGACGCGGCACGTTTCGCCCTTGCTTCCACCCAGTATGTCGAGCGCTACCTCTATTCGCCCTATGCCAGCCAGTTCGCGGACTCCTTTGTCTCCGGCGTCATCGCGCTGCACATGTCGATCAGCCAGGACAAGCTGGGCGACATCACCTCGATGATGGATCCCGAGCGCGAGAAGGTGATCTATCTGCGCATCGCCCGCCGTGCCGCGATAGACGGCCTGAACGACCTTTCGGCCTTCGCTTCGGCGCGGGCCGAGCAGGGCCGTGACGGCAACACCAATCAGGACGATCCACGCGCCCTGCTCTATGCCAGCCTTTCCACCGTCACCTCGGGCACAATCGAGGACATTCGTGCCAAGCTCGGCAAGATCGATCGCAGCCGGCTGTCGGAGGGCGACCGCGCCTTGCTCGACGCCGCTCAGGCCATTGCCGGCGAGGTCGTCGCGCCGCCCACCGCCCTTCCGGCGGAAAAGCCTGCCCCTGTCGCGGCCGAGCAACCTCCGGCTCCCGAGATCGCCACGCCGCAAAACGCCGATGACAGTGGCTTGCCACCGGTCGAAGGCGCCATCTCGGAGCAACCCGCCGCCACCGCGGCCTCCGGCGGACCGGCCGCCAATGCGCCGGACACGGCGGCAGTTGCAGCCACATCCGCCGAGCCTGCGACCGTCGTGCCGGCGTCGGCACCTTCGCCCGCCGCCGGTCCAGAGCCCGCCGATCCGACCGACGCCGCCATGACCAGAACACGTCGACAGCTCGACCTGATCGACCAGATGCTTGGAGCCGCCCCTAAATGACCACCAGCCTCGGCTCGGCCTTGCCAGGATTTGCCTCCACGCGCGCGACGTCGGAGCAGCCTGCCGCGAACGGCAGAAACGATGACGCCGGCTTCGGCAAAATGCTGCGCGACGATGCCCGCCCGGAACGGCAGGCGTCGACAGAGGCGGGATCGCGCGACCGGCGCTGGAGCAAGCTCGCTGCCGGCCTCGCCGGGCATGGCGCCAAGGCCGAACCGGCATCGGCCGAGCCCGGAAGGACCACCTCGGCCAAAGGCGCAAGCGTGAAAACCGGCAAGGACGAATTGGAAGCAAAGACGCACAAGGCCGACGCCGAACAGACGGCGTCGGATACCGCGCCGCTTCAGGACGACCTGCCGCTGCTGATCGCGTTTCATGACCTGCGGCATTTCTCGACAGCGGCCAAGGCAGCAGGGGGCAATGCGGCCACCGGCGAGAATCCGTCGGACCCGGCGCTCGGCGGACAGGCTGCACTGCCAAAGACCTACCGCTCAAAATCGTCGGGCGGACGCGAAGCACTCGAAACCATGTCGAAGCCGGAGCAGGCGTCGATCGTCGACGGACCTTTGACGGCGCTTGACGGTCAGTCGCCGAGCGCTGCCTCCAGCGCGCCAAAACGCGACGTCACAGCGGCGGCTCAGAAGCTGTCGGACGCGCCGGCTGCCGATGTGCCCGGCGTGCCGTCGAAGCCCACCACGAATGCGATGAAGAGCATCGAGGATGTGCGGTCCTCGATGCGTCCCGAAGCGGGAAAACAGTCCCTGTCCGCCGCGCGCATCGACGTGGTGTCGGAACGGAGCTTCCCCGCGCTGCCGCAGGGTCCCATCAGCCAGGCGGCCCTCAATGTGGTCAACGCCATAGCCGCCGACGCCGGGCCGCAAAAGGCGCTTTCAGCCTCACCCACGACCACCCATCTGGCCAGCTCTGTTGCCGTTCCGACACATGTGTTGAAGATCGAACTTCACCCTGCCGAACTCGGCATGGTGACGGCCAATCTTCGCCTCTCCGGGGAACAACTTTCGATTGAGCTGAAGCCTGAAACACACGATGCCTATCGTCGGCTGTCGGCCGACAGCGAGGCCATCGTCAAGTCGCTGCGAGGGCTCGGCTTCGAGGTTGACAAGGTCACGATACTGCAACCTTCGGTAGCAGTTCCCGCTGCAACTCGGACGGATACAACCGCTCCGTTGGCGGCGGCAACAGGCCGCGATCCAGCATCCTTTCAACCGGGGAATTCGGGCGGCGGCAATGGTGGAGCCGGCGGCCAGCAACCGGGCCAGCAATCCTCAGGGAACCGCAACGATGACGCGCAGGACTACGGCCGCGGCCCTTCGCCTTCTCGCGAGCGCGCTGGCGGCGATATCTTTATCTAGCACGGTGACAGCTGCCGCAGCCGCGACCAACCCTTGCGAGCCGGAAATCCTGCGCGCCGCCGACCGCTATGGCGTTCCCGCCGGCATCCTTTATGCCGTTGGCCTGACGGAGACCGGCAACAAGGGCAGCCTTCAACCCAACGCTTTG
Organism: Mesorhizobium sp. M7A.F.Ca.CA.001.04.2.1; assembly: GCF_003998485.1. Classification (NCBI taxonomy): domain Bacteria; kingdom Pseudomonadati; phylum Pseudomonadota; class Alphaproteobacteria; order Hyphomicrobiales; family Phyllobacteriaceae; genus Mesorhizobium; species Mesorhizobium sp. M7A.F.Ca.CA.001.04.2.1. The sequence goes on along the minus strand of NZ_RZQT01000013.1, from coordinate 9,077 downwards.
AATATAGAGGGAAAAGCAGTCTTTCCCAGGAGCCGGACCGAGGCCCTTGCCGCCTTCGCCAATGCCCGGCGCGAGGGCAAGACCCTGATCGATCTCGGCTGCATGCAGATCAACCACCACTACCACGCATCGCATTTTCGCAGCGTCGAGGACATGCTCGACCCACGTCAGAACGTCGACTATGCGGCGCGCTTCCTGGCCAGCCTTCATGCCCGTCACGAGACCTGGTCGATGGCCGTGGCCCGCTATCATGCCGGCCCCGACAATGACCCGGCGCAGAAGATCTATGTCTGCCGCGTCATTGCCAACATGGTCGCCACCGGCTTTGGAAAATGGACCGCGAACGCCCGCGGATTCTGCAACCCATAAGCGCATTTCCCATTACTAATAGACCTACCACACAACCCCGAATTGTTGTTCTGGCCTGGCCAAAACTTGGCGCCGAATGCGTATCTGGCTGCACGCTAATGCAACCGATACGATTCCAGACTCCCAAGAAACTAGCTACAAGAAATGACGGTTGTTCAGGATTCTCGCCAGCGGATAGGCCTCTCTTCACGGGGAAAATGATTTGATTCGGAAGGCGGGGCCGATGATTGTGATCGTTGACGAGCGCGAGCTCGTAACAGAGGGATACAATTCACTTTTCGATCGTGAGGGCATCGCCTGTGCAGGCTTTGCATCCGGCGAATTCGGTGAGTGGGTGAATTCGGCCGCCGACACCGATCTGCGCTCGGTCAGGGCCTTCCTCATCGGCGATTGCCGCGAAGGTTCCATCTCTCCGCGCCAGATCCGCGACCGCACCGGCGCCCCGGTGATTGCGCTGAGCGAACAGCATTCGCTGGAGAACACGCTGCGGTTGTTCGAGAGCGGCGTCGATGACGTCATTCGCAAGCCCGTCCATATCCGTGAGATCCTGGCCCGCATCACCGCGATCCGCCGCCGCGCCCAGGAAGACGTCGCCTACACCGAGATCGGCGCCATGCGCATCTTCATGGACGGCCGCGACCCCGAGATCGACGGTCAGCCCCTCCCCCTGCCACGCCGCGAGCGCCGCATCCTCGAATATCTGGCGAGCAATCGCGGGCGCCGGGTCACCAAGACCCAGGTCTTCAACGCCATCTACGGCATCTTCGACGAAGAGGTCGAGGAGAACGTGGTGGAAAGCCACATCAGCAAACTGCGCAAGAAGCTGCGCGAGAAGCTGGGCACCGACCCGATCGATTCCAAGCGTTTCCTCGGCTACCGGCTCGTCTTCTGATGCAGCGCCGCGCCAGCCTCGCGCAAGAAAACATGCGTAGCCTCGCAGCCAGCAGCATGGACACAGCGGAGACGTTTCGATGAGCCTCTATGGAATGATGCGGACCGGCGTTTCCGGCATGAACGCGCAGGCAAACCGCCTGTCGACGGTCGCCGACAACATCGCCAATTCAGATACCACGGGTTACAAGCGGTCCTCCGCCGAATTTTCGACGCTGGTCATGCCGTCGACCGGCGGCGCCTACAATTCCGGCGGCGTCACCACGACGATCCGTCAGGCGGTCAGCGATCCGGGCGTGCTTCAGTACACGACCTCGGTTTCCGACCTTGCCGTCAGCGGCGATGGCTTCTTTGTCGTTCAGGATCCGAGCGGTACGCCCTATCTGACCCGCGCCGGCGCCTTCGTTCCCGATGGGCAGGGCAGGCTGGTCAACTCGGCCGGCTTCCAGCTGATGGCCTACAGCTACGAAAATGGCGTGCCGGCAGCGACGGTCAACGGCTTCGAGGGATTGGTTCCGGTCGTCATCTCGGACCAGGGAATGACCGCAACGCCGAGCACCGAGGGCAGCTATGCCGGCAACCTGCCGGCAGGCGCGACACCGGTCGCGACCGCCAACCTGCCCGCCGCCAACGCTGCGACCGCGCAATACACGTCGAAATCCTCGATGGTCGCCTACGACAATCTCGGCAACAAGAAGCTGCTCGACGTCTATTTCACCAACACCGGCGCCGGCACCTGGCAGGTGGCGGTCTTCGATCAGTCGAAGGCCACCGCTGGAACATCGTTCCCCTACACCGCCGGCGGCTTGCTGGGCTCGGCCAACCTGACCTTCGACACCACCACCGGCAAGCTCACCGGCACGCCCACCGGCGTTTCATTTACCGTGCCGAACGGCGCCACCCTCAATCTCGATCTGTCGGCGCTGACTCAGCTCGGCACCGGCTTCACCGTTTCCGACGCCCAGGTCAACGGCAACGCGCCGAGCACCATCGACAAAGTCCAGATCAGCAAGGACGGCACCATCTACGCCCAGTACAAGGACGGCTCCACCAAGCCGCTCTACAAGATCCCGCTCGCCGACGTGCAGAGCCCGGACCAGCTCACCGCGCTGCCTGGCAACGTCTATTCGCAGGGTACCGAGTCCGGTGCGGTTCGTGTCGGCTTTGCCAATGAAGGCAAGCTCGGCTCCATCATCTCCGGCGCGCTCGAGAATTCCAACGTCGATATCGCCGAAGAACTGACCAACATGATCGCGGCACAGCGCAGCTACACCGCCAATTCGAAAGTCTTCCAGACCGGTTCCGATCTGATGGACGTCCTTGTCAACCTGAAGAGATAAGACGGGCGTCGCCCGCGAAAGACCCGCATGTCACTGTCTACCGCATTGAGTATCGCCCAGTCGGCGCTTATGAACACCGCGCGACAGACCAGCGTTGTCTCGCGCAACGTCGCCGACGCCTCCAACCCGGACTATTCGCGGCGCCAGGCCGTCGTCACCAGTACGGCGCCGGGCGCGCGTTCGGTCGATATCCAGCGCGCAGCCAACGAGCTTTTGTTTCGCCAGAATCTCGGCGCGCTGTCGGCCTGGAGTGGCCAGAGCGCGCTCTACAGCGGCATGGATCAGCTGGGCGTTGCGGTCAATGGCGTCGACAATGCGTCCTCGCCCTCGACCGCCATCGCCGACCTGCAGAAGGCGCTGCAGCTCTACGCCACCTCGCCGTCCAACCAGAACCTCGGTGCCTCCGTCATCGACGCCGCCAAGCAGGTCGTGCGCTCGCTCAACGAGGGCTCCAAGGCAGTCCAGGATTTCCGCACCCAGACCGACGGCCAGATCGCCACCGCCGTCGATGACCTGAACTCGCTGCTCGGCCAGTTCCAGGATGCCAACACGGCGGTCATGTCCGGAACCCGTTCCGGCACCGACGTTTCCGATGCGCTCGACCAGCGCGACGCGCTTTTGAAGAAGATTTCGAACTATGTCCCGGTGTCGACCTTCACGCGAGGCGACAATGACATGGTCATCACCACCGGCGATGGCACGACTTTGTTCGAGACGATACCGCGCACGGTCACCTTCGCGGCGTCGGCAGGCTATACCGCGGGTGCCGCTGGCAATGCCGTCTACATCGACAACGTGCCGATCTCGGCGGGTGCCGGCGGCAACACCAGCGCCAGCGGCACGCTTGCCGGCCTGCTGCAATTGCGCGACGGTGTCGCCTCGACCATGCAGAGCCAGCTCGACGAGACGGCGCGTGGCCCGATCACCGCTTTTGCCGAGACCGCACCCTCGATGGCCAATGCCGCCGGCCTGTTCACCTGGTCGGGCGCGCCGGCCGTGCCGGCCGCGGGCACGCTGGTCACCGGCCTTGCCGCATCCATCAGCGTCAACGCAGCGATGGACCCGAGCACCGGCGGCAACCCGACGCTGCTGCGCGACGGCGGCGCCAACGGTGCGGCCTATGTCGCCAACACGGGCGGCGGTGCATCCTATTCCACCCTTCTCGTTGCCTATGGCGACCGGCTCGACCAGCCGATGACTTTCGACCCCGCCGCCGGGGTTTCTGCAACGTCCAGCGTGTCCGACTACGCCGCCAATTCGATCGGCTGGTTCGAGGGCGTGCGCCAGCAGGCTTCGACCGCCTCCGACGCCAAGGAAGCACTGGCATCGCGCAGCGCCGAGGCGCTGTCCAACGCGACCGGGGTCAATGTCGACCAGGAAATGTCGCTGCTGCTCGACCTCGAACACACCTACCAGGCATCGGCCCGGATGATGAAAACCGTCGACGACATGATGACGGCCTTGCTCAACGCGGTGGGATAATTCCATGACTTCAGTCTCCTCGGCCGCAATCTCCAATGCCATGCGCTCCCAGCAGATGCGCATGCAGGCCGAACTCGTCAAAGCCACCAAGGAATCCTCGACGGGCAGGGTCGCCGATGTCGGCCTGGCTCTCGGCGGGCGCACCACCCAGGCCGTCACCTTCCAGCGCGACCTTGACCGGCTCAACGTCATCATCGATTCCAACGGCCTGGTCGGCGCCCGGCTTTCCTCGACGCAGACCTCGCTTGGTCAGCTCTCCACCGCGGCGCAGACCTTCCTGTCCGCCCTGACCACCGCTTCCTCGAGCGACTCGTCCAACAGCCTCACCCGGGACTCCGGCAAGGCGACCATCCAGCAGCTGACCTCGATCCTCAACACCAGCGTCAATGGTGAATATCTGTTTGCCGGCACCAACACAGACGTCAAGCCGATCAACGATTTCACGGCTGCCGGCTCTCCTGCCAAGGCTGCGTTCGATACCGCTTTCCTCACCAATTTCGGTTTCACCCAGGACGACCCGGCAGCGGCCAATATCACGGCTGCCCAGATGGACGATTTCATCACCAATGATGTGGCGCCGCAATTCGCGGGCGCGGGTTGGCAGGGCAACTGGTCGAACGCCACCGACCAGCAGATCGTCAGCCGCATCGCACTCAACGAAACCACACCGACTTCGACCAGCGCCAACAGCGATGGCATTCAGAAACTCGCCATGGCCGCAGCCATGGTCAGCAGCCTGATGTCCAGCAACATCAGCCAGGCGGCGAAGAATACGGTTGTCAGCCGCTCCACCACGCTGGTTGGCGAAGCGCTGAGCGGCATTGGCCAGCTTCAATCCGAGACCGGCATCGTCCAGAAGCGGGTTTCCGATGCCAACGATCGGATGAAAACGCAGGTTGACCTTTTCGAACGGCACATTCTCGATCTGGAAGCCGTCGATCCGGCCGAAGCCGCGACACGGGTCGCGGACCTGACACAGCACATCGAAACGTCTTTCGCGTTGACCGCACGCCTGCAGCAGCTCAGCCTGTTGAATTACCTGACCTGACAACGCTTAACGGAACGGTAGAGCCCCAACGATGTACCAATTCTCCTACGCCGACATCCAGAGCAACTCCGTTGCCGACGCGAAGGACCGCGAGCGGGAGCTTCTGACCCGCTCGATCGACATGCTGGCGGCGGCAGCAGTGGCCGGCCACGATTCGATGGAGGCGATCGAGGCGCTTCATTTCACCAACCGCGTCTGGACCGCCTTCGTCGAGGATCTTGGCTCCAGCGACAACGCCCTGCCCAAGGAACTGCGCGCCAATCTCATTTCCATCGGCCTGTGGCTGCTGCGCGAGGCGGAGGACATCCGTCAGGGCCGCACCAACAATTTCGAAGGGTTGATCGAGGTGTCCCAGATCATCAGGGACGGCATTCAATGACCAACACGCTGAAGATATCGCTGAAGCCGAACGAAAAGATCTACATCAACGGCGCCGTCATCCGGGTCGACCGCAAGGTCACCGTCGAATTGATGAACGACGTCCAGTTCCTGCTCGAAAGCCACGTGATCCAGGCCGACGATGCCTCGACGCCGCTCAAGCAGCTTTATTTCATCCTGCAGGTCATGCTGATGAATCCGGCGGGCGCCGCCGCCGCGCGTGACATGTTCCGCCGTTCGCTGCCGCTGCTTCTGGCAAGCTTCGAGGACACCCAGATCTGCAGCGCGCTGAAACAGATCGACCGCATGGTCGGGGAGGATCATATCTACGAGGCGCTGAAGGCGATCCGCGCGCTTTATCCGCTCGAACGCCGCGCGCTGGGCGGTAATGACGATGTTTCGGGTGCCGAGCGCCCGCTGGCCATGGGAGCACGATACTGATGAACGTGGACATGACGACGACGATTCCGACCGGCGCCAATCAGGCCACGGCCTCGACCTCGAAGACAGCGGTCGACTACCAGTCCTTCCTGAAGCTCCTGATCGCCGAGATGAAGAACCAGGACCCGACCAAGCCGATGGATTCGACGCAGTATGTCGCCCAGCTCGCCACCTTCTCGCAGGTCGAGCAATCGGTGCAGACCAACACCAAGCTCAATCAGATCATGCAGTCGTCGGCGCTGTCGCAGGCCGACGCACTGATCGGGCGCTCGATAACCTCCGCCGACGGCCTGACCACGGGCACCGTGGCTTCGGTGCGCCTCGCCAGCAGCGGTCTCATCGCCGTGCTGCAGAACGGCACCGAAGTCGCGGTCGGTCCGGGAGTTTCGGTCAAGGCAGCTAGCTGACGCTTTCGACAGAGAGCCAGTCCCATGAATGAGGCCGACGCTCTCGACATCGTCCAGTATGCGGTGTGGACGGTGCTCGTCGCGTCGGCTCCGGTGGTGCTTGTCGCCATGGTGGTCGGCATCGGCATCGCCCTCATCCAGGCGCTGACGCAGGTGCAGGAGATCACCTTGACCTTCGTGCCGAAGATCGTCGCCATCATGCTGGTGGTGGCGCTGACCGGCCCCTTCATCGGCAGCCAGATATCGGCCTTCACCAACGTCATCTTCGAGCGCATCCAGAACGGGTTCTGAACCTGTTCCAGGAACGTGTGCCGCGGCATGCCGTTCACAATTGTCTGAAGACAGACGCCGCCGATCCCGCGGCACCTCCGGACCCACGGCGGACAGGCCTGGACCGCCTCTATCCCATTGTTGGACCATGAGCTTTTTTGCCCTTTGCGGCGCCATGCCCTACTTTCGGCAAACGGTCTGCGCAAACGGATTGTCTGACGAGCAGGCACGACATGGCAGGAACCCCAAATGATTGACGAAAAGCCGGACAGCGAGAGCGTCTCGGCGCTGGCGCCCTTCCGTCACGGCATTTTCCGCGCCGTGTGGGGCGCAAGTCTCGTCTCGAATTTCGGTGGCCTGATCCAGGGTGTCGGCGCCGCCTGGATGATGACCACGATCGCCACCTCGCCCTATCAGGTAGCCCTGGTCCAGGCTTCGACCACCTTGCCGATCATGCTGTTTGCACTCGTAGCCGGCGCCATCGCCGACAGTTTCGACCGGCGCAAGGTGATGCTTGTCGCCCAGACCTTCATGCTGGTGGTGTCGGTGCTTCTGACCCTGTTCACCTATTCAGGCCTGATCACGCCATGGACGCTGCTTGCCTTCACCTTCATGATCGACAGCGGCACCGCGCTCAACAGCCCATCCTGGCAAGCCTCCGTCGGCGATATCGTTCCCCGCAACAAGGTGCCGGCGGCCGTCGCCCTCAATTCGATGGGCTTTAACCTGACGCGCAGCGTCGGTCCGGCAATCGGTGGCATCATCGTCGCCGCCGCCGGTGCCGCGGCCGCCTTCGCGGCGAACGCGGTGAGCTATATCGGCCTGATCATCGTGCTGGCGCGCTGGAAGCCGGACGTGCCCATATCGACCTTGCCGCGCGAGTCGCTGGGGGCAGCCATGGGCGCCGGCCTGCGCTATGTCGCCATGTCGCCCAACATCGGCAAGGTGCTGGTCAGGGGTGCTGCGTTCGGCTTCAGTGCAGGCGCTGTGCTTGCGTTGCTGCCTCTGGTGGCGCGTGATGTCGTCAAGGGCGATGCGCTGACCTATGGCATCATGCTCGGCGCCTTCGGCATCGGCGCGGTCGGCGGCGCCTTGATCAGCGTCAGGCTGCGGCAGTTGCTCTCCAGCGAGACGATGGTGCGCTGTGCTTTCGCCGGCTTCGCTGTCTGCGCCTTCAATGCCGCCGTCAGCCAGCATGCCTGGCAGACGTCACTCGGCCTGCTTGTCGGCGGCGCCTGCTGGGTGATCGCGCTTTCGCATTTCAACGTCACGGTGCAGATGGCGACGCCGCGCTGGGTGGTCGGCCGGGTGCTGTCGGTCTACCAGACCGCGACCTTCGGCGGCATCGCGCTCGGCAGCTGGATCTGGGGTGTCGTCGCCGATGCGCACGGCGCCGAAACCGCGCTGATCGCAGCCAGCGTCGCCATGCTGGCCGGCGGCGCCATCGGTCTTTTGCTCCCGCTGCCGCAACAGCAGGTGCTCAACCTCGACCCGCTCAATCGCTTCAAGGAACCGCATTTGGCGCTTGACCTGAAGCCGCGCAGTGGTCCCATCGCCATCATGATCGAATATGTGATCCGGCACGAGGACGAGCCGGAGTTCCTCGCCATCATGGCCGAACGGGGCCGCATCCGCCGCCGTGACGGCGCCCGCAACTGGACGCTGGCGCGCGATCTCGAGAATCCCACCGTATGGATCGAGCATTATCACACGCCGACCTGGATCGAATATATCAGGCACAATGGACGCATCACACATGCCGACGCTGTCATCGGAGAACGCGTGCGGGCCCTGCACAGCGGCGACGAACCGCCCCGCGTACGACGCATGATCGAGCGCCCGACCACCGCCGGCACGGCGCTTGTGATGGCCAAGGGACCAATCGAGCATTAGGCTCCGCAACCGCGCCCACTGTCGCAGGCATCCGGTTAGGCCTTCCCGCTAACCCTCGCCCGACAGGTCCCGGCGCGCCTTGTCGAGTTCCTCGGCATAGCGCCGCATCAAATGGCCTTCGGTCAACAGGCCCAGCACGATGTGGTCGGTGAAATCCTCGACGACGGCGAGCTCTTCGGCGCCGGCGCGCTGGAATGTTTCGGCGGCGGCCTGCACGTTCATGCTCGGCACCAGCACCGCGTCCTTGTATTTGGCAAGATCGCGCACCGGCACCTCGCCGCCGGAAGGATCGCTGTGCAGTTCGGCCACGATCAGCACGCCGACATAGTGGTCGCCCGCATCGACGGCGATGACGCGTTGGGCCGAGCCGAGCGGCACCTCCTTGCGGAAGGCTGCCAGCGTCGTCGAGGCATAGATGGTCTTGATGTCCCTGCGCATCATCGAGCCGACTGTGAGGCTGCGCATCCAGCCGACATCGTGGGCGCTGCGGATGGTCTCGCCGCGCAGATGGAAGCGCCATGTCGAGAACGAGTAGCCGAAGGTTTCGCGCACCAGGAT
>NZ_RZQT01000139.1:0-15282 GCF_003998485.1 Mesorhizobium sp. M7A.F.Ca.CA.001.04.2.1 | reverse complement strand
GGCTTTCTCGCTCAGGATCGCTAGTTTGGAATTGATCGCGCCGGCCGCTTCCATGACCTGCTGCATTGTTTCTTCCATACGGGTTAGCCCCGCTTGCCCCCCGCCGGCGACGGCAGCAGTTTGCTCGGCAACTGTCGAGACCTCGTTCATCGTGCGGACGAGCTCGTTTGACGTGGCGGAGATCTCCTTGGCTGTCGCGCGGATTTCTGTTGTGGTCGCTGCGATTTCAGTCGCAGTTGCCTGCTGTTGCTTGGAGGTGGCGGCGATCTCAGTTATCGATGTGCCGACCTGTATGCTGGACCTTTGAACCTGACCAATGAGGGTTGTGAGATCGTCCGCCATTGCGTTGAAGCCGTCGGCAAGAACGCTGAATTCGTCTCGGCGCCTCAGATCGAGGCGTTCGCTGAAGTCGCCTTGCCGCATCAATTGAACCGCGTTGACCAAACGAGTGAGCGGACCTGTAATGGCGCGAAACAGCTGGTAACCCAAAAGAAGGGCTAGTCCGAGGGCTATCAACAAGCCAACGCTCAAACCGACTTCGGCCGTTCTAACGATCGAGCTGATCCGCTGCGTCGCGCTGTTTGCCTCGCCTCTGTGATCCTCAACCATGGCCTGCAGAGCGGACTGCAACTTTACAAAGATCGGCTCTACGGTGTTCTTGATGGCCAGGCTTTCATTGGGAGTTTCACCTTTCGACAAGGCAGCCCGGCTTGTGTCCAGCACAGCAGTTTCAGCCAGACGAAATTGGTTGGCGAGTTCTTTGACGACTGCATAATTCTGCTTGTCGATGTCGGAGACGATTGTTGCTTCATAGTCGCCCATCGACCGCTGCACTTGGTCGCGATTGGTCGTGATCGCGCTTTCAAGCGTGCTTCTATCCGATGGGTTGTCCTGAAGGGCATATTCCTGAAGCAGACTATGGGCCGTCATCTGGCCCACCATGATTGCGGTGCTGTGATAGAGGTCTGGAAGGATGCCCTTCTCGACCTCAGTCGCCTCCTGCCCCGCCTGAAGAAACCAGGCGTACGCGATGACGGCGATCACGGACATGACCACCAGAACGGCAGCGAAACTGACGAGGATGCGGTGGCGTATTGTCAGACTCTTCATGGATCCGATTCACCAATGGGGGCATCGTGGGCTGCGCGACAAGCGCTCGTTCCGACGTGTTCGAAAAAGGTGCGTCGAAAAGCGGTAGTCTGACGCTGAATGGTTTCTTTTCCGTTCCATCACTAATGATGGCGATGCCGCTCGCCAGAAGTGACGGTCGAGGACACGTGTTCCGTCGGCGCACATCAGCCCGACATCCGCTGGGCGGCACGCCCGCGTCAAGGTGGGTGGATGACTGATTGTTACCGTCTCGTTGGACGTCGATGAGAAAGGTATTCGCTGACGATGAAGCTCTCACCTCACGTCCAAGGCCCTGTCAGCGTTGGGCCTTTGAAGCAAACAACCTGGACAGCCCATAGGCAACAAGGCCTATGAACCTTGAAGGGGCACAAATATACGCTGGCCGCTGGTCGATCCAGGAAGTCCGGTGCACCGCCATCAGACTCGCCCAGCGTCGCATAACCCCGCCTACGTCATCGCATGGTCATGCTGGAGGCGCCCATCGGTCGCCGTCCGCCTATTCTGGAAGCCCGATGAACGGATTCTGATGCCGAATGCCGAGCGGCCTGAAATCTTTCTCGTTGTCCGTGAGCACGATCAGATCGTGTTGCATGCCTGTTGCAGCAATAGCGATGTCCTCGAAACCAGGTGAGATGCCAGCGGCCCGAGCGACTGTCATGAGTTGCCCAGTTATTGTTGCCGTTTCGAGGTCAAGAGGGAGGATGCGGCTACTGTAGTAGTGACGGATTTCTCCCCACCATTCAGCGAGCGCGCCCGCCTTCTTGGTGGCACCGGTTCGCTTGGCGTTCGCGATGCCGTCCTCGATCTCGGCCAAGGTGATTACGGAGAGCCAAAGGTCGGACGATCGCTCGACTATCCAGGCCGCTAGTTTCTCATCGGAGGGCGTCCTGCGTTTTGAAGGGGCAAGCAAGCTGACGACATTCGTGTCCAAAAGGTACAATGTCAGAACGCCGGATCGCGCAGAGCCCGTGCGGGCTTTCGGCTTCGCGCTGGCAGGTCAGCTTCCTCCAGGGGCGAGTTTGTGAGCAGCCAACCCAGCGACGGCACACGGGAAAGGCGTTCGTACTCCGAATAGCTGATTACGACAGCCTCTCTTTTGCCGTGACGGGTGACGACCGTCGGTGTGCCCGCAACCGCTTCGTCGACCACATGTGAGAACGTAGCCTTGACGTCTTTGAGCTGAATCTCTTTCATCATGATTGCTCCCGTGACTAAAGTGGTCATATAAATTATGGAGCGAGTTTTGGCAAGCAGTCAGGACGGATCGGTGCGCCTACGGCGCTCGATCTGCCGCCAGTTGGCAGGCTGACATCTCACATCAGGTCTAATCCGGAAAACCGCGTCTTCCCCGTTGATCTGGAAAGTACGGCGATCGACCCCGACACAATCGCGATTAGCCAGCAACACGCAGCAGCCGACACCGCCGACGGCAGATAGAGCCTGTCAAGACTGGACTGGGCGGCAGCGAGCAGCGGCTCGACCTTCTGCCCGGCGACGCTCAATTCGATGTCGGTTAGCCGCCGGGGTGATTTCCGGCCTGCAGGAACCAGCCTGTGCAACGAGGCCGAGCGCCGCCACGAATCGACCAGCGCCGATTTTTCAGCGGCATCCGACGTGATCGATGCTTGAACACGGTCTGCACGCAATGTGGCCATGTGCCGGTCCATGCCTTCCTCCCGAAGCCTGAACGCCGATAGACTTGCCGCTGTTTCCTCAATCTTCCAGCGGCATAACAGATGTCCTCCGCGCTGCTATCTTGCTCTTGTTGCCCCGCTGTCAAATGGTCTGAAGTGCTTGTACCATCCAGGAGTCGGAGCGCAGCTCATTCGCTCATCGCATGAAGCGCATCATGCCTGATGATTTCGATGCTGCGCAGGCTGAGCAGGCGGATGACGCCCTTGTCCTTCAGCCGGGTGAAGATCCGCGATACCGTCTCGATGGTGAGGCCAAGATAATCGCCGATATCCATGCGCGACATCGGAAGTTCGACCTGCCGCAATCCGCCCTGGCGCTCCGACAGGTCGACCAGGAACGCGGCGACGCGTTCGATGGCGCTCTGGCGACCGAGGACCAGCAGGTGTTCCTGCGCTCTGGTCAACCCCTTCAGCGCCAGAGGCAGCAACTGATGGGACATATCCGCTCCAGCTGTGAGGCGGAAGACGCGGACACCGGTGGAATTGACCGCTTCAGCAAAGAAATGGTGCGTCGTGTCGGCTTCGAAGCCGAATGTCTCTCCGGCGAGATGAAAGGCACTGATCTGCCGGCGGCCGTCAGCAAGCAGGCGGTAGACGCGGACGGCGCCGAACTCCACCTGGTAGAAGCCTCCGGCCTTCTCGCCCTGGGCGTAGATTTCCGCGCCTGCGGGATAGAAGCTGAGTGGTTGCAGCAGTGCGGGCTCAAAAGCCTCCGGCAGGTTGGGCTGGGCAGACCGTGACGGCAGCGAAATTCTGGAGGAGGTGTAGGCGTGCATGGCTGTTTTCCCGGTTTATCCGTGACACAGCAATCGCGCGAATCCGCGGGTCGCGAAATTCGGTTATGTCCCTACGGGAAACTACCTAGAGCCGCTCCTCCTGAATCGGTCCAGCGCTGGTCGCCGCAGTGAAGAAAGCTATTCACTTGCTTCGCGGCCCGACACCTGCTGGATCAAGATACGGAAGAAAACGTGGGGTGCACTGTCCGACACCGCAGGCATGAGTGGCTTGAGGGCGCCGGGCTCCCACCAAGCGGCATGCTTGCTCAACATCGCCCATGCATGGTCACGCTCGAGCTTGTGGCCAATCCGGTCCGGCAGTTCCTCATAACGGCCATCGACGACGACGCTTCTCCAGCCTCGGCCCTGGCCGCGTTCACCCACCTGGACGGACACCAGGGGATTGGCACGCATCCAGTCGATCTTCTTGCCGGGCATGGAAAACGCGTAGAGATGATTGTCGGCGTGCGCATAGTGCACCGGCACCACGTAGGGCTGCCCACCCTTCGCGCATGCCAGATGACCGACACGGTTGGCGGTCAGCAATTTCGTGCATTCCAGGGCGGATAATGTGCGGATCAGCATGTGTGATCTCCTGAGTCTATTGGTCGTCCAACAGACTGTTGGCCCAGCCGCCGGAGCTGTCATTGATCGCAATCAAGGCAGCTTGCCGCTCGTCCGCAGCGGCATAGGCGGCAATTTCGTAAATGATTTAAATCAAGGCGCTGCTTGCCGCTTCCCCAGATCATGGGGAGATGTGGAAGCCGATCATGAGCGCTCCGTTTGGTCGCGAACTCGAACTCGCCGTCTTCGACGAGGAGGGCGAACATGCGCTCGTATTTCCCTGTATAAAAGGCCGGCAGGGTTGGAAGCACGCCGGGACTGGCGTGCGCGTCGATATCCGCCCGACCCATTGGCGCTACTGGCAGCCGAAGGCAATGCCGACAGACGGCGGCAAGTCTCTCGGGGACGCTTGCTAGTGTTTGGATTCCACGATCAACGCCATGCGCACGAGATGCGACAGGCTGCCCGCGGCCATCTTGCTCATCACATTGGCACGATGAATCTCGACAGTGCGCGGACTGATACCCAGATCATAGGCGATCGTCTTGTTCGGCAGACCCGACACGAGCCCGTCCAGAACCTGCCGCTCCCGCTCCGAAAGTGTGGCCAGGCGGCCGTGGATTTCGGAGGATTGCGGATGCGTTGCATTCGCCTGGTTGCGGTTGGCCAACGTGGAGCGGATCGCGTCGATCAGCATCTCGTCATCAAACGGCTTTTCAATGAAATCGGAAGCGCCTTCCTTCATTGCCTGAACGGCGAGCGCCACATCGGCATGGCCCGTCATGACAATAACTGGAATTGTATGCCCGCCGGATCTCAGTTGGCGCAGGAATTCGATGCCGTCTATGCCCGGCATGCGCACGTCGGTGACGATGCAGCCGTCGAGGTCGCCCTTTGCCGTCGAGAGAAAAGCCGTGGCCGATTCGTGCAGGCGTACTGCAAAATCTGCAGTCGCCAGAAGAAAACCGAGCGACTTGCGCACGTCCATGTCGTCGTCAACCACGTGCACCAGATCACTGCCGGCCATTTGTGACCTCTTCCTTCTCCACAATGCGCAAGGTGAATCGGAAGGCGGTCCCGCCAGTCGGCATCGCCTCGGCCCATATGTGACCACCGTGCGATTCCACGATGGTGCGGCAAATGGAGAGACCGACACCCATGCCTTGCTTCTTGGTGGTTACAAACGGCTGGAAGAGTTGAGCCGAGACTTCCGGCGCGAGACCCGGGCCAGTATCGATCACGCTTACCTCGGCCATCCCATCATCCCGGGCAATTGTTGTGACTTTCAATTCGCGGCGCGGCGAGTCCTGCATAGCCTCAACCGCATTGCGCATCAGGTTGAGCAAAACCTGCTGAATCTGGATGCGGTCGGTTAAGACCAGTTCGGCGACTGGATCAAGCTTGTAGCTGACGAGGAGATTTATCTCTCTTGCACCAACCAAGGCTAGGGAGGCGGCTTCCTCGATCAGCATTGGCAGTCGTTCGACCTGGCGCTCGCTTTCGCCCCTGGCTACAAAATCCCTCAGGTGACGGATGACGTCGCCCGCCCGCAAGGCCTGCTCAGCTGCCTTTTCCACGGCATCCCGAAGCATGGGCGCATTCTCGTCCCGGCTCTTCTCAAGCAGCCGACGACTGCCTTTGAGGTAGTTCGTGATGGCGGTGAGCGGCTGGTTGATCTCATGAGCAAGCGTTGAGGCCATCTCGCCGAGTGCGGTGAACCGCGCCATGTGCAGCAGTTCCTGCTGCTGCTCCTGGATTCTTGCTTCTGCCCGGTGGCGTTCGGTCAAGTCGCGGCAGAAGCCGGTAAAGAAACGTCCCGTCCCCGGATGCATCTCGCCAACGGAAAGCTCCATCGGGAAAGTCGTGCCATCCTTGCGTGCCCCGGTCACGGTGCGGCCGAGCCCGATGATCCGGCGCTCTCCCGTCGTCAGGTAGCGAAGCAGATAGGCGTCATGCTCGTCGCGGTAGGGCGAGGGCATCAGCATTTTCACGTTTTGACCGATGACTTCGCCTGACTGGTAGCCGAACAGCGTTTCGGCAGCGGTGCTGAAGGATTGAATCCCACCCTGCTCGTCGATGACGACCATCGCGTCCGGCACTGTTGCCAGGATCGACCGCAAATGGTCCTCACGCAGCCGAAGTGCTGCATTTGCAAAGGAGAGTTCGCTGACATCAGTACCTTCAATGAAGATCGCGGTGATCCGGCCATCGTCAGCCTTGACTGGCTGATAAACAAAATCAAGGATGCGCTCTTCGACCGGGCCGTCGGCTATGTTGCGAAGGCCGACCTTCACCCCGTGGCCAATGTAGGGCTCGCCGGTCATGTACACATGGTCCAGATGTTCGAAAAACCCATTCCCTTCGAGCTCGGGAAAGGCGTCCCGCACTGACTTTCCAATCACTTGCCTGTGGCCAGTCAATCGCTGGTAGGCGGCATTGGTCAGCTCGAAAATGTGACCTGGCTCGCGCAGCAGCGCTATAAAGCCTGGTGCCTGATCGAACATTTGAGACAACAATGATTTCAGTGTCGTCCCGCCGGGTGACAAACTGAGTGCTTCGTCTTTGATCACCTGAAGTTCCTGGGTTCGACGGTGCTACCGGGGCTAACTATCACTTCTCGCCGCACACGCAAAACGGATCGAGCCGAGGTTTTCGAACGCAGATGCAGTTGCCGGCCTTTGATGCGCATCAAGGCATTGGACGATGTCGAATGCAATTCATCCCGCATTCCATCGTTCAGCGAAAGGCGCCCGCAATGTCTTACAAGTCGATCATCGTCAACCTCGCCATCGATGCGCCTCCCGCACCTATTGTAAAGCTGGGGATCGAGCTCGCGGAACGGTTTGGCGCCCGTCTCATCGGTCTGGCGGCTGCGGATGTTCCGCCCTTGGTCGCGACCGGCGACGGTATGGTCTACGAAGGCGAGGTCATGCAGATCCAGCACACCGAAATCGAAAAGCGGCTTGCCGAATTACGCGCCGAGTTCGAGAGGCTGCTTCCTGCATCGATCTTTAGCGAATGGGGCCAAGCTGTTTGCAGCCCAACCCGTTTCCTGAGCATTTCGGCTCGATCCGCCGATCTTATTGTCACCGGCAGCGAGAAGGGGGGAAATGTCTTCCGTGCAGTGGACGTCGGCAGTCTGGTACTTGGTATTGGGCGGCCAGTCCTGGTTGCCGCGAGCAATGTCGAGCCTGTCATGGCAAAAACCGTTCTTGTTGCCTGGAAGGACACCAGGGAAGCGCGGCGGGCGATAGCAGATGCGTTGCCCCTTCTGGCCACGGCCAACGAAGTCGTTATTGCCACAATGGATACCGACCGCGACAAGAGTATCCGCGACAGCCTTGCCGACGTCGCGGTCTTTCTCGAACATCACGGCATCATGGCAGGAACTGAGCTGATCGCCGGCGACCCAGACGGCGACAGGTTGCTGACATTTGCGCGGTCGATCCATGCGGACCTGATCGTCTCGGGTGCCTATGGGCACAGCCGTCTGCGGGAATGGGCGTTCGGCGGGATAACCCGCTCGCTGATTGAGGAAAGCGGCATCAACCGCTTCATGTCGTATTGATGGGTGGACGCCCCAGCAGCCGAGTACGCGGTGGGGTCCAGGAACTTCACTCTACCCCTTTCGCCGCCTTGGCCCGGCGACGGCTCCGTCGGTTGATCGAGATCAAGTCGTCGGCTGCCTGCATGGCTATGAGTCTCATAAGGCAGGAGTGACCAAGATGAGCTTTCTCGACTACCTGATTTCAGTCGACGCCAGGGTCGCGTTGATGGGTCGCATGATGCGCAAGCTGGGTGTCGACAGGCAGTTGAAAGTGGTGGCGGACCATGCAGCCGTCACCGATCGTGCGGTCAACCGCTGCCGATCCTGCGGCCATCAGGACGAATGCTCGACTTGGCTCGACCAAAACGAGCAAGCCGATGCTCCGCCAGACTATTGCCGCAACCGCGACCTGATCGCACGGCTACAACATGTGGCCGGACAGCGTTAGAACGTCGGGCGGCCAAGCACACATTTCGCCCCGGGAAATGGTGGTGCTAGCCCTTGGCTACGAGACCAGGATGACGGACAACGGCTCGGCGCAAAACAGATTGTCCTCAACGCCTTTAACGCCGGCTGCATTTTCGGCCGCGACGATTGCTGCCCGGCGCTCGCGCTCGTCGAAGATGGCGCCGTTCAGTTTTACGATCCCTTTGTCGACAGTGACATTGATCAGCTCATTTCGAGCCCATTTCTGCGCTGCAAGCTCCGCGACGATGCTCTGGCGTATCTGTTCGTTGTCAATGGCCATCGGGGTTGAGGCTGGCTGCATGTCAAGTAACGCACGAAGAAGATCGGAACGGGCAATCATTCCGACAACTTTATCGCCGTCGACGATCGGGACGCGTTTGATGCGGTGATGCGTCATCAACTCGACGACCTCGGCAAGCGATGCATTGGGGGATGCCGTGACGACGCTGTCGGTCATCACCTCTTCGATCCGTCGTCCGTTGGCGAGGACATATTCTTCGGCAACTCGTCCCGGGCTGACAAGAAACTCCAGCCAGCGTGGGCGCTTGCGCTGAGTGCCCAGCTCTTCACGGCGCAGGAGATCACCCTCGCTGATAATGCCCACCAGCGCGCCGTCACGGCGAATGACGGGAAGCCCGCTGATCTTGCTGGAGAGCATCAATCCGGCTGCATCGGCGATCGACGCAGACGGATCAATTGCAACGACCGGTGTGGTCATTATGGTTTTGGCTTGCATGCCAACCTCCTCAGATACTTTATCCCATTGCTTATCGAGGTCGCGCGCGCCGTGTCTTGATCTGAATCATTTTCAGATTGCGAAAGCGCAACGAGAGCGGTCCGAACGCGATTTATGAAGAGGCTTCGCAAATCGCGGAGACTTCATCGTGAAGCAACCCAGTTCGATTGACCCCGACATGGTCGTTGACGAAATCATGAGGAAATGGCCGGCAACGGTGGCTGTGGTGCTGAGATACAAGATGCTGTGCGTCGGCTGCCCGATCGGCACATTCCATACCGTGGCTGAAGCGTGCCTTGAACACCACGTCGATGAAAGCCGTTTCATCGCCGACCTGGAAGCGACTGTCCGCCGCAGAGAATGAGATCAGCGCTTGTCCCGGTTCTCGGCCAGAACTACAAGGCGGTGCGCATCCTTCACGGTGACCTTCTGGCGTCCGCTGACGATTATCCCATTGTCTTCCCACTTGCTGAGCAAGCGGCTGACGGTGTGCAGCGTCGTTCCCGTCATCTCGGCAATGTCCTGCCTGGAAATCGGGAAATCGATTTCGATGCCGCTGTCGGTCTTTCGGCCGGTCTGGTTTGCCAGTCGCAGAAGCGCATGCGCAACCCGCTGCTCCACCTGCTCGGTGGACATCTCCACGACCCGCGTCTGCGTCTCCTGCAGCCTGGTTCCAACCGTCCTGTATGTGGCCGCCCCAAACACTGGGAAGCATCCCGCCAGGTCCGGCCACAGAGCGTTTGGCCAGGCGAGCACCACGCAGTCCACCGCCGCAATTGCGCTGGCTGGGTAGGTCGTTCGGCCAAGTGCCGCGGCGACGCCAAAAATCTCGCCTTCGCTGATGTATCTGGCGATGACCTGTTGTCCGTCCGGTGTGGTGCGAACGACACGGATATGCCCGGCGATCAGCACGAAGAAGGAATGAGCCTCGGCTTCCTGCTCGAAGATCGCAGTCTCCTTGGCATAGCGAGACGACCGCGCATCCCGCAGGATCTCGCTCTGCTCGTCGGGCGTCAGACCCTGGAAGAGCGGCAGTCGCGAAATCAGCGATCGGTCCAGCGCAGCCAAGCGATTCCTCACGGCCCTACGGTTCCGCATCAGTCGTGCGGAAGACCTTTCTTATCCTGAGTTTGCGCCAGCGCAAATTGTTCCCAGCCGCGTCAGGCTAAATGGCATGGAACGGCGCAATGCCGCGAAGACGAAACAAAGGACAAATCGATGAAACTCTCCATCCTCGCCGCCGCAGTCTCTATCCTGGCGCTCGCCGGCGGCGCAAGCGCCGAAGAGCATATGGTGCAGATGCTCAACAAGGGCGAAAAGGGCGCCATGGTTTTCCAGCCGGCCTTCGTCAAGGCAGCCCCTGGCGACACCGTCAAGTTCGTGCCGACCGACAAGAGCCATGATGCCGAGTCAATCAAAGGCATGCTTCCAGACGGCGCCGAGCCCTTCAAGGGAAAGCCCAGCGAGGAAATCACCGTTACGCTGACAAAGGAGGGCGTTTACGGCGTCAAATGCGCGCCTCACTACGGCATGGGCATGGTCGCCCTGATCGTTGTCGGAAAGCCGGTCAATCTCGATGCCGCCAAGGCGGTCAAGCATCCCGGGAAGGCAAAGACGGTGTTCGCCGACCTGTTCACCCAGGTTCCGGTCAACTGATCGGCAATCGATACAGCCATGCCTGCCGCATGAGGGCAGGCGAGGGCCGGACGGACCGAGGGCGGCGGTTCATCCGGCCCTGTTCATTTGGAGACGCAAATCATGGGGATTCCACGCCTGCGGGCCTACACAGGACCCGCATTTCTTTCCTACGGATTCAGGCCCTTCTTCTTCCTCGGGTCGCTGTATGCCGCGCTCTCCATTCTGCTTTGGCTGCCGATATATGCCGGCGAAGTCGATGCCCACAGTGCGTTCGTTGCCGTCGACTGGCACATTCACGAGATGCTGTTCGGCTATCTGCCGGCGATCGTTACCGGGTTCCTGCTGACCGCCATCCCCAATTGGACTGGCCGGCTGCCCGTACAAGGCTTGCCACTGCTGGCGCTGGTCGTCCTGTGGCTTGCCGGGCGCGCCGCTGTCTACTTCTCGACCGACATCGGCTGGCAAGCAGCCGCGGTGATCGATGGCTCATTTCTGTTTGTGGTGGCTGCCGCCGCCGCCCGCGAAATCATCGCCGGACGCAACTGGCGCAACCTCAAGGTGCTGCTGCCGCTTGTCGTGATGGCGTGCGCCAACGGCATGTTCCATATCGAGGCGCACCTTCAAGGCACATCCGACATCAGCCGCAGGCTCGGTATGGCTGCGGGGATCGTACTCATCTCGCTGATCGGTGGGCGTATCATTCCGAGCTTCACACGCAACTGGCTCGCCCGGGAAAATCCTGGCAAGCTGCCTGCACCGTTCGGCCGTTTTGACATCGCATCGATAGCCATCTCAGCTATCGCGCTGGGAGCGTGGACGTTCGCCCCCCACAACCGCGTCTCAGGAATGCTTATGGCCGTCGCTGCAATCTGCCAGGTGTGGCGTCTGTCGCGCTGGGCTGGCGAACGCACATTGCGGGATCCGCTCGTGCTCATCCTCCACCTTGCATATGCTTTCGTGCCCGTCGGTTTTGCGTTGGTTTCGGCGTCGATCCTTTTGCCCGCAATCGTACCGGTCGCTGCCGGGCTGCATGCGTTCGGCGTCGGCGCCGTCGGGTCAATGACGGTCGCAGTGATGGCCCGCGCCACGCTTGGCCATACCGGCCGGCAACTACGGGCCGGACTGCAAACCATTGTTGTCTTCGCGGCGATCCTGATCGCTGCCTTGTCACGAATCCTTGCGGTTTTTCTCCCTAAGGACGCGATCGTCAATGTCGCCGGCGTTGCATGGGTTCTGGCCTTTGCTGGCTTTCTCCTAGCCTACGGCGTGGCCTTGACGACGCCGAAGGCCAAGTAGCGATCTGAGGGGATGATGTGACGCTGCCCCACAAGCTCAGACAACTGTGAGGCTAAAACTATAATCCGGACGAGGGACGTGGCCGGTGCCTCCACGGCGAGGGCCGCGGACGGCTGTTCGACGTCCCCATCGCCTTACAAATGCGTAAGGTTGCAGCCACAATTCCGGGAGGATTCGAGCCAAATTATGTCGATGTTCCCTGGCTATTCAGTATCGCGATCACGCAGCTGTTAAACGTCAGGAAAAATCAAATGACGGAAACCAGAATTGGCTACTCAACTTCCCAGATTGCGCTTCATTGGATCATAGCTGCGCTGGTGTTATTCCAACTGTTCTTTGGCGAGAGCATGACAACCGTGGTCGATGCTGCCGAAGATGGAGCCGCCGTCTCGTCAGCCGATCAGGCATTGGGCTCTGCCCATTACTGGATAGGAATTTCGACCCTGGCACTCGTGCTGATCCGGTTGCTAATGCGTGTAGTTTCCGGTGCGCCTGAGCCTGCAGAAAGCGGACCTGGCTGGATGCGGATCGCCGCACGTGGTTCACACGGCCTTTTCTATCTGCTCTTGCTTTTAACGCCCATTGTGGGACTGCTCGCTTTCTACATTGGCGACCCATGGGGCGACATCCATTCCCTCAACAAGCCAGTGTTTGTCGTCCTGATTTCGGTCCATGCCGTGGCGGCACTGTTCCACCAGTACTGGCTTCGCGATGGCACACTGAAGCGGATGCTGTCGCCCGGTCGATAAGCGGGTCCGTCACGTTTGTAGCCGCCGCCGATACTAAGATCCGACGGCGCTGACGGTCAGATTATTCTCAGGTGAGAGAGCAGATCGCTCGCCCAGCCAGAGCGGTCTCGCACCAGCCTGAATCCCAGATTGTCGGGAGGCGTACCGACGGCACAGCCTCCGCTTTTTCCGTCACTGACGAAGTTCGACATGTAGGCTCTGTGAAGCCCTTCAAGGACGTGGACACCGCAATTGTCGACCGAACTCGCAACACCGCTTCCATCCGCAGCCAACGTGGTGCGGACATAGCAGGTCGAAGTCCACTCCCAGACGTTGCCAGAAAAGTCGGCAAGGCCCAGGGAATTGAAACCAAACGAGCCACGGCTCTTGGGCATCGGGTCCGGTTTGCGATTGAGGTCCACCTCGGCCTTGTAGCTGGTGAGCCATCGTCTGGCGGGGTTGGTGGCGTCGTTTTCGACACCCTCGAATTCGCCTGCGAACCGCTCAGCAGCGGCAAAGGCCCACTCTTCGTCGGATGGCAGTCGCCATTGGTCGCCGGTCACTTCCGAATACCACCGGGCGTAGGCATTCGCATCGAGATAGCTTACTCCGGTGACGGGAGCATTGCTTGGGATCGCGCGCGTCTCCTGAGCTGGCTGACAGCCGCCAGCCGACACGCAGTCCGCATAGTCGGCCGCGCCGACCTGGTAGGCCATGATTTCGAGAGGTCTGTCGAGTTGCCGCTCGAGGCGGGGGTTGCCTTGCGGGCGTCCCTCTTTCAGGAACTCGCCCGGAGTCGGATAGATGATCGAACCGGAAAGCAAGACAACCGTCATAGCGATGGGGTGGGATTGTCGATCTCCAAAGACCGCCTCTAGCGAGAGCCCTACCGGAACAGCAGCGGCGGCCAGGGCGACCGGCAGGACCTTCAGGATGAAAAGAGACATGGCTTTTGTCCTTGCCCGGACAGCGGCGCCGTCCGGGCATTTTCGAGTGCCGTCAGTTGGTGGCTATGGGTTTGGGCGCCTCGACCTGCGTCATCAGGTCGGCATCCCACTCGCCTTCGACCATGAAGTGAGCGGTCGCTCCGAGTTCCACGGCCTCAATCAGATTGTGATTCACGTAGGCGTAGACACCTGGCTGCAGGAACGTATACAGCGCCGAGCCCGCCGAGCCGCCACGGATGAACCAGGTTTCCAGGTCCTTGGCCGGCGGGTTGGCGAATTTGCCCTGTTCCCAGACATAGTCGCCGTGACCGCCTATCAGATGCGGCCGGGTATCGCGGTTGGCCTGTGAATGGACGATCAACACGGTCTCGCCGACTTTCGCCTTCATGGCGTTGTCGCCGGTCAGGGAACCTACCTTGCCGTTGAACAAGACATGCGTCGGGATCAGCCCGCGCATGACCTTGACGATGTCATCGTAACCGTCGCCGGCAGATTCGTAGCTCTTGAAATTGCCCTTCTCGTCGCGCGGAATATAGAAGTCGTTCTCGCCGATGTAGAAGATCTTGTCGTATCTGGCCGGCTCGCCCTTGTCGTTCCTGAGCCCATCGCGCGGCAACACCATGATTGCGCCGCTCATGCCGGAGACGACATGCCAAGGGATCATCGCGCCACCAGGTGCGCAGTGGTAGACGAACGTTCCCGTCCGCGTCGCCTTGAAGCGCAAGGTCACCTGTTCGCCGGGATTGATCAGCGTGAGACCGCCACCACCCAGAGCGCCAGTCGCGGCGTGGAAGTCGATGTTGTGGGCGAGTGAGTTGGTGTCGGGATTGATGAGCGTCAGCTCGAGATAGTCGTCCTGATGAACGACCATCAGCGGGCCGGGGATCGAGCCGTTGTAGGTCATCGCATTGAGCGTCGTGCCGTCGGCGTCGATGACAAGAGGCTTTTCCTCGATCGTGATGGTGAACTCGACGATCTTGGGTCCACCCTTGGCGACCTGATCGTGCGGATGGACGAACGGCGGTGCCACGAGCTTGATCTTTTCGCGGGCGAGCCCTCGAATGTCCGCCTTTGTCACAGGTGCCGAAAATGCAGGTAGTGCTGCCACGGCGGCAGCGCCGATCGCTGCCCCGAACAGAGCTTCACGTCGCGTGATCATGTCAGTCTCCTATCTCTCAACCGTTGCGGATGAGCAGAACCTAGCTGACCTGACGCAGCGTTTCTTTGCGCTGGCGCAAATTGGTGGAGTTCATTTTGGAGACCTAAGATTCTCGGACACCGATCTGGCGCGTCATAGTCAAGGTGGAGACGGTCGTGGTCCGGTTATTTTGCCAGCACTTCGCTATCTGCCGATCTTGTCTTCCCGATCGATAAGGATCCGCTCGGCGGCGCCGTCGAGATCTTCGTACTGGCCACTCTTCAAAGCCCACAGGAACCCCCCCAGGCCAAGCGCGCCAAGAAAGAGGGCCACAGGTATGAGGTAGGCAAGGGTTGTCATGAGGATTGGGCCAATTTGGTGATATCGGAACGCCTGTCGCGCCGAACATTTTTCACCGGCGAACTTGGCCTGGAACTCTGCAGACGCAGCGCATTTCCGATCACGAGCAGCGATGAAGCGGACATGGCGATCGCTGCGATAAGAGGCGTGACGTGGCCCAGGATGGCGATCGGCACGGCGACGGCATTGTAGACGATCGCAATCGCGATGTTCTGGCGGATCAGGTGTCCCGCCTTGCGCGAGACATCCAGCGCGAGAG
>NZ_RZQT01000138.1:0-15483 GCF_003998485.1 Mesorhizobium sp. M7A.F.Ca.CA.001.04.2.1 | reverse complement strand
CCCAGCACCGCTTCGTCGTTGAGGCCGAAAGAAACCCACTTCTTGATCTCGGCATGGGCGTTGAGCACGACGGTCGCCGCATTGAGGGCAGCTTCCGTATCGGTCTTGGCCTGAGGGGCGTCAAAAATGTTCTCGGCCTTGAAGCCGTTTGCCTTGAGCACCGAGATGGCGCCTTCGACGCGGTCGACGGCGGTCGGCAGTTGGTCATAGGAGACGCGGATGGCGCCGACCTCGTCGGCCTTCCAGCCGCGCGCCTTCATCTCGTCGACGATCGCCTGGCCAACCGCCTCGCCGATCTTGGTTGCCGAGATGCCCATATGCGGCACGTCTTCCAGCGCCTTGCCGTCGGCGCCGACCAGGCGGTCATCGACAGTCATCAGCTTGAGATTGTTGGCGGCGGCCTTGGCGACGATGCCGGGGCCGAGCTTCACGTCGGGCGTGCAGACGATGAAACCCTGCGCGCCCTGGGCGCCGAGATTGTCGATGGCCGACATCAGCTTCTCACCGTCTTCGGCGCCGATCTTGACCAGGGTAAAGCCCTTTTCCTTGGCGGCCTGGTCAGCAAACTTCCATTCGTCCTGGAACCACGGCTCCTCGGGCTGCTTGACGATGAAGCCGATCTTGGTGTCCTGAGCATATGCAGCGATGGTCGTGACGGACAGCACGGCAAGCGCGCCCGCGACGAGCGCGGTCTTCAAAAGTCGCATGATTACCTCCCAGCGATAGACCGGGCGCTCAGCCCGGATGCCGGAGTCTCTAATCGCTTTTATCATACTCGTCAATTGATCTGGTATGATAATTCATGTACATGCTCTGACCAGCGATCGCTGGCGCAATTGATCCGCATCCGTTAAGGCCGGACCGGTTGTGCGAAACCAGCGGTTCGCCGCCTTGGAGGAGGGCTGAGGTGACCGGGACTTTGAAGAAACCGCAAGGCGACACAGCCACTCGCCGCCCGCGCGTTATGCCCGACGTGACCAAGGCGATTGCCTCGGACATCTTTTCCGGGCGCTATCCGGCCGGCTCCTCACTGCCGACCGAAAACGAGCTCGGCGTCGAATACAGCGTCAGCCGCACCGTCATCCGTGAGGCCCTGAAAGTGTTGGCGGCAAAAGGGCTGGTGCTGTCGCGGCCACGCGTCGGCACGATCGTCTGCAACGAGGACGACTGGAACATCATCGACCCGCAGGTGCTGGCCTGGCACGCGCCGCATGCACTGGACGACAAGCTCTTCGACGCCATTCTTGAGACTCGCCGGGCCATCGAGCCGCTGGTTGCCGAACTCGCCGCCACGCGCGCGACGCTGCAGGAAATCGCCGATCTCGAAGCCACCTGGCGCGGCATGGCCGGCGCCGGCGAGGATCTCGCCGCCTTCTCGCGCAGCGACATCGCTTTCCACCAGATCGTCTATGCCGCGAGCCATAACCCGATCTTTCGCCAGATCGGCAATCTCATCGACACCGGGCTGAAATTCTCGCTGGAGGCGACGGCGGTGATTTCGCTCGACCGGCGCATGGAGGCCGTGGCGGCGCACCGCGAGGTGGTCGAGGCGCTGCGTATGCGCAATGCCGATGCCGCGCGTGGGGCGGCAAACAAGATCCTCGACCTCGCGGCGCGCGACCTCGTCAGCGCCAAGAAACTCAAAAGCAACTGAGACTGCGCATGAAAATCATCTCGCTCACCACCTACATCGTTCCGCCGCGCTGGCTGTTCCTGAAGATCGAAACCGATGCCGGCGTCACCGGCTGGGGCGAGCCGGTGGTCGAAGGCCGGGCGCTGACCGTCGAGGCGGCGGTCAAGGAGCTTGGCGATTATCTCATCGGCAAGGATCCTCGGCTGATCGAGGACCACTGGACGGTGATGCACCGCGGCGGTTTCTACCGCGGCGGCCCGATCCTGATGAGCGCCATTGCCGGGATCGACCAGGCACTGTGGGACATCAAGGGCAAGGCGCTCGGCGTGCCCGTGCACGAACTGCTCGGCGGCAAGCTGCGCGACTCGATCAAGGTCTATTCCTGGATCGGCGGCGACCGCCCGGCGGAGGTCGCGGCCGGCGCCAGGGAAATGGTTGCGCGCGGTTTCCTGGCGCTCAAGATGAACGGTACCGAAGAACTGCAGATCGTCGACAGCCATGACAAGATCGACGCCGCTGTCGAACGCGTCGCCATGGTGCGCGAGGCCGTCGGGCCAAACATCGGCATCGCTGTCGATTTTCATGGCCGCGTGCACCGGCCGATGGCGCGTGCGCTCGTCAAGGAACTCGAACCCTATAGGCTGATGTTCATCGAGGAGCCGGTGCTCAGCGAAAACCGCGAGGCGCTGAAGGAGATCGCCGCGCTTGGCTCGACGCCGATCGCGCTCGGCGAGCGGCTCTATAGCCGCTGGGACTTCAAGTCCGTGTTCGAGGAAGGCGTCGTCGACATCATCCAGCCCGACCTGTCGCATGCCGGCGGCATCACAGAATGCCGCAAGATCGCGGCGATGGCGGAAGCCTATGATGTCGCGGTCGCGCCGCATTGCCCGCTCGGGCCGATCGCGCTTGCCGCGTGCCTGCAGCTCGACGCGGTCAGCTACAACTGCTTCATCCAGGAGCAGAGCCTCGGCATCCACTACAACGCCGCCAACGACCTGCTCGACTATGCCGCCAACAAGGATGTCTTCCGCTACGAGGATGGTTATGTCGCCATTCCCGACGGCCCGGGCCTGGGTGTCGAGATCGACGAGGATTATGTCAAGGAACGCGCCAGGGAAGGCCACCGCTGGCGCAACCCGATCTGGCGCCACAAGGACGGTTCCTTCGCCGAGTGGTGATCCGGGCTGGCTTTCAGACTCCAAGCGCTCCATGAATAGTGAAGACTTTGTCCGGCGAGCAGTTGCTCTCGAGAAATGGCTCGTTCGTTCGGTTTGATCGAGGGGCTTTCAGCGGCGTTGCCGAATTGACCATCAAACGCAGATGACCGCAGTGCGGCACATTCATCGGCTGCGAATTGCAGAGGGACTGTTTGGTGGAGCCAATCGGGATCGAACCGACGACCTCTTGAATGCCATTCAAGCGCTCTCCCAACTGAGCTATGGCCCCACTTCCGGCAGTCAACCGGCGCCGTTTCCGGCGAAGAGATCCGGCGCGGGTTGGAGACCGCGCCGTTAGTGCAGGCGGCTTCTAACCCCGCCCTTCTCAGATATCAAGCCTTCGAGAGCCGCTTTTTCTTCACAGACCACGAAAGCCCGCAAACGCCCGCTTTCAAGGCCGATCAGACCTCGTCGTCGTCGTCGCCAACGCCGATCATGTCGGCAACGTCGTCATCTTCTTCCTCTTCGTCGGCGAGGAAGGTGTCGTCCTCGTCGTCGCCGAGATCGACGTCGTCCTCATCGTCGCCAAGATCCGGCAGGTCGTCGCCCTTGACGTCCTCGTCGGCCTCTTCGAGCGAGACGACCTCAACGCCTTCTTCTTCCTCGGCGTCCACTTCCTTCTCGGCCACTTCCTCTTCCTCCTCGAGAGCGGCAATCTTGCCTTCCTCGAAATAGGAACGCGGATAGGTCTTGCCGGTGTAGGGCGAGACGATCGGGTCCTTGTTCAGGTCGTAGAATTTTCGGCCCGTCTCCGGGTCGATACGTTTTGTGCCAAGTTCGGTTTTTGCCACGGCAAGCCTCGTCAATAAAAGAGTGGTCCCCTTAACCACAGTTTGCAGCGCTGTCAAAGCGAAAAGCCGGCGTCACAAAACCATGCATTGAAAGGCCTCGCGTGAAGTGACGACCATGGGGATGACCATTTCGGCCCACCGTGGTACGAGACCGCCGCAACAAATGAAAAGCGCCGGCCCGCCGGCATTCCGTCCAGGGAAATTCCATGTCTCACGCCGCCGCCCCCAAGCCGGCCACCGCCCGCCAATCCCCAGCCCTTTCCGGCATCGCGCGCGTGCCGGGCGACAAGTCGATCTCGCACCGTTCCTTCATGTTCGGCGGCCTCGCCTCCGGCGAGACCCGCATCACCGGCCTGCTCGAAGGCGAGGACGTGATGCGCACGGGCGCGGCCATGAAGGCAATGGGCGCGCATATCGAGAAGAACGGCGACGAGTGGGTGATCCGCGGCACCGGCAACGGCGCGCTGCTGCAGCCGGAAGGCCCGCTCGATTTCGGCAATGCCGGCACCGGCTCGCGGCTGACCATGGGCCTTGTCGGCACCTATGACATGGAGACGACCTTCATCGGCGATGCCTCGCTGTCGGGCCGGCCGATGGGCCGTGTGCTGGAACCCTTGCGCCAGATGGGCGTGCAGGTGCTGAAGGCGACGCCGGGCGACCGCATGCCGATCACACTGCATGGACCCAAGCATGCCGCACCGATCACCTATCGCGTGCCGATGGCCTCGGCGCAGGTGAAGTCCGCAGTGCTGCTCGCCGGCCTCAACACGCCCGGCATCACCACGGTGATCGAGCCGGTGATGACACGCGACCACACCGAAAAGATGCTGAAGGGGTTTGGCGCCAATCTGTCGGTCGAAACCGACGAGCGTGGCGTGCGCCACATTTTCATCGAAGGCCAGGGCAAGCTGACCGGCCAGACCATCGCCGTGCCGGGCGACCCGTCCTCGGCCGGTTTCCCGCTGGTGGCCGCCCTGATCGTGCCGGGTTCGGACATCACGATCGAAAACGTACTGATGAACCCGACCCGCACCGGCCTGCTTTTGACGCTGCAGGAGATGGGCGGCAACATCGACATCCTCAACCCGCGCAATGCCGGCGGCGAGGATGTCGCCGACCTGCGGGTACGTTACTCCGAGCTCAAGGGCGTCATCGTGCCGCCCGAGCGGGCGCCGTCGATGATCGACGAGTATCCGGTGCTGGCGGTCGCTGCGAGCTTCGCCGAGGGCGAAACGCTGATGCAGGGGCTGGAGGAGTTGCGGGTGAAGGAATCCGACCGGCTGTCGGCCGTCGCCAACGGGCTGACGCTCAACGGCGTCGACTGCACCGAGGGCGAAGCTTCGCTTGCCGTGCGCGGCAAACCGGGCGGCAAGGGCCTTGGCGGCCATCCCAACGGCAAGGACACCACCGTGCAGACCCACCTCGACCACCGCATCGCCATGAGCTTTCTGGTCATGGGGCTGGCGACGGAAAAGCCGGTGACCATTGACGACGCCGCCATGATCGCGACCAGCTTTCCGGAGTTCATGGGGCTGATGACGGCGCTGGGCGCGGAGATCGGGTGACGGTCGTGGCAACCAATAGCCTTGGTACGTTGGCAGGCCAGCGCCCAACCCTTTCGGCGGTCTGCCAATGACACACGTCTTCACCATCGCCATCGACGGCCCCGCCGGCGCCGGCAAGGGCACCCTCGCCCGCCGGCTGGCCGACCACTACCGCCTCAACCTGCTCGACACCGGCCTCACCTACCGTGCCGTGGCCTATGCGCTCATCCAGCACGCGCTGCCGCTCGACAATGTCTCGGCGGCTGAAACCGCTGCCCGCCAGGTCGATCTGGCAAAGCTCGACCGGACGGTCTTGTCGGCGCATGCGGTCGGCGAGGCGGCCTCCAAGGTCGCGGTGTACCCGACCGTGCGGCGCATCCTCGTCGAAAAGCAGCGCGACTTCGCCAAGACGCCGCCGGGTGCGGTGCTCGATGGGCGCGACATCGGCACCGTGGTGTGCCCCGACGCCGACATCAAACTTTATGTGACGGCGAGCGCCGAGGTGCGGGCACAGCGCCGGCTGGCCGAGATCGAGAGCATCGGCGGGACCGCCGACTTCACCGAGATCCTCGCCGATATCATGCGCCGCGACCAGCGCGACATGGGCCGTGCCGACTCACCTTTGAAGCCGGCCGCCGACGCGCACTTGCTTGATACCAGCGAAATGGCTATAGAAGCCGCGTTTCTTGCAGCCATGGCGATCATCGATGACGTCTTGGCCAAGAGAGACTAGGCCTGATCCGGGTTTTTCCCTCGTCTTTCCGTTGTCGGAGGCGAAGAAAATACCCATATCGGGCACGAACCAGCCTGCCAGCATTCTTCATGCGCCGGAATTGCCGCTTAAAGAGCGGCCCAGGGCTTTTGTAGCCCGGAACGCCGGCAGGCCAACGCAACGCTAACCCACGGCGCCCGTCCCGCTTGAGATGCGGGGCACTCCAGGAGAAACAATGTCAGCTGCAAATCCCACTCGCGATGATTTCGCGAGCCTGCTCGAAGAATCATTTACAACAGGCCATTCCGGCGAAGGCCAGGTCGTCAAGGGCACGATCACCGCGATCGAAAAGGACATGGCCATCATCGACGTCGGCCTCAAGGTCGAAGGCCGCGTGCCGCTGAAGGAATTTGGCGTCAAGGGCAAGGACACTACCCTCAAGGTTGGTGACACCGTCGAAGTCTATGTCGAGCGCATTGAAAACGCGCTTGGCGAAGCGATGCTTTCCCGTGAGAAGGCCCGTCGCGAAGAGAGCTGGGTCCGCCTCGAAGAGAAGTTCACCAAGGGTGAGCGCGTCGAAGGCGTTATCTTCAACCAGGTCAAGGGCGGCTTCACGGTCGACCTCGACGGCGCCGTGGCCTTCCTGCCGCGCAGCCAGGTCGATATCCGCCCGATCCGCGACGTCTCCCCGCTGATGCACAACCCGCAGCCCTTCGAGATCCTCAAGATGGATCGCCGCCGCGGCAACATCGTGGTGTCTCGCCGTACCGTGCTCGAAGAGAGCCGCGCCGAACAGCGTTCGGAAATCGTGCAGAACCTCGAAGAAGGCCAGGTTGTCGAAGGCGTCGTCAAGAACATCACCGATTACGGTGCGTTCGTCGACCTCGGCGGCATCGACGGCCTGCTGCATGTCACCGACATGGCATGGCGCCGCGTCAACCATCCGACCGAAATCCTCAACATCGGTCAGACGGTCAAGGTGCAGATCATCCGCATCAACCAGGAAACCCACCGTATCTCGCTCGGCATGAAGCAGCTCGAGAGCGATCCGTGGTCCGAGATCGGCACCAAGTTCCCGATCGGCAAGAAGATCAAGGGCACCGTCACCAACATCACCGACTACGGCGCGTTCGTCGAGCTGGAGCCGGGCATCGAGGGTCTCATCCACGTTTCGGAAATGTCGTGGACGAAGAAGAACGTGCATCCCGGCAAGATCCTGTCGACGACCCAGGAAGTCGACGTGGTGGTGCTCGAAGTCGATCCGGCCAAGCGCCGCATCTCGCTCGGCCTCAAGCAGACGCTCGAGAATCCGTGGCAGGCTTTCGCCTCTAGCCATCCGGTCGGCAGCCAGGTCGAGGGCGAGGTCAAGAACAAGACCGAGTTCGGCCTGTTCATCGGCCTCGAAGGCGACGTGGACGGCATGGTGCACCTTTCCGACCTCGACTGGACCCGTCCGGGCGAGCAGGTCATCGAAGAGTACAATCGCGGCGACATGGTCAAGGCGCAGGTGCTCGACGTCGACATCGACAAGGAGCGCATCTCGCTCGGCATCAAGCAGCTGGCCAAGGATACGGTCGGCGAAGCGGCGACTTCAGGCGAACTGCGCAAGAACGCGGTCGTCACCTGCGAAGTCATCGGCGTCAAGGATGGCGGTCTGGAAGTGCGGCTGGTCGACAGCGGCATCGAAACCTTCATCAAGCGCTCCGACCTGAGCCGTGACCGCGACGAGCAGCGCCCCGAGCGCTTCACCGTCGGCCAGAAGGTCGATGCCCGCGTCATCGCCTTCGACAAGAAGACCCGCAAGCTGCAGGTCTCGATCAAGGCGCTGGAAATCGCCGAAGAGAAGGAAGCGGTCGCTCAGTACGGCTCGACCGACTCCGGCGCTTCGCTGGGCGACATCCTGGGTGCCGCGCTGAAGAAGCAGGGCAGCTAAGTCTTCGCACCGCGAAGCCTTCGCACAGGCTCCAAAACAAAACCCCGCCGGAGCGATCCGGCGGGGTTTTTCTTTGACCTAGGTAAAGGTTGGAAAGTTACGCCCTGCCGTAAAGCGGCACCAGCGTGCCGCTCATCGCCTGATTGGCCGGCGAGGCGAGATAGGCGATGGCCTCGGCGGCGGCTTCGAGGCTGACCCATCTTGTGACATCGGCATCCGGCATATCGGCGCGGTTTGCCGGCGTATCTAACGTCGACGGCGCCACGGCATTGACCAGGATGCCCTTGTGCTTCAGCTCTTCGGCCATCGCCACCGTCATGGCTGCCACCGCCGCCTTGCTGGCGGCGTAAGCGACCATGCCGGCGCCGCGCCGCGGATCGAGCCCGGCGCGCGCGGTGACGTTGACGATGCGGCCCGCCGTGTCCGACGACAGCATCGAGCGGATCGCGGCGCGGCAGCACAGGAAGGCGGTGCGCGCATTGGTGTCCATCATCTCGGCAAAGGACGCCGACTCGATCTTTTCAACAGGCGCCGAGGTGAAGCCGCCAGCCAGATGGATCGAGCCCCAAAGGCCCGGAACCTGGCTATAGAACGCTTCGACCTTCGCGGGGTCCGAGAGATCGACGTTGTGCACCAGCTGGACACGGTCATGCGAGGTAAAGGGGAAATGCATAGGGGCGGCGGCATGAGCATTGGGCACATGGCAGATCGCGCCGTCGCTCAGCAGTTTGCCGACAACCGCACCGCCGAGCGCACCGGTCCCACCAGTCACGACGATATGCTTGCCTTCAAGTGTTTCCGTCATCTTGGACGCTCCTGTCATTTTTTTATCGTTAGGTCGTTTCTGTGCCGCCGACGCGAAGCGTCGCGCCTTTTGCGCCATCACTCAATTGACATCTCGACATGGCAGTTGTCGCGTCTTTGCATGCGTCCGACACTTCAGCCGTGGTCCGCCAAAACGGGAAACCCGCGCTTCAGTCAACTGTGATTTCGATGACGCGCGGCAGTCCGGTGGCCCGGGCGCGCTTCAGCGCGTCCGCGAGAGCATCGATATCGGCAAGCCGTTCGGCGCCGATGCCATAGGCCTCGGCCAGCTTGCAGAAATCCGGCGGCGCCGGCGATACGCCGACCGGCTCGACGCCGACATCGAGCATCGAGGTTTCGATCTCGCGGTAGCCTCTGTTGTTCCAGACGACGAAGATGACCGGTACCCGCGCGTCGAGCGCGGCGCCCAGTTCCGGCAGCGTGAACTGGAAGCCGCCGTCACCCGTGAGGCAGACGACCGGCGCATCGGGTATCGCAAGGGCCGCGCCAATTGCGGCCGGCGGGCCGTAGCCAAGCGCGCCGAAGCCGGTGGCGGCATTGAACCAACCGCCTGGCCGATCATGGTCGTAATAGAGGTTGGCCGCATAGATCGGCTGCGTCGAATCGCCGACGATGAGCGCGCCCGGCAAAGCGTCGCGGATCATCTCGACGGCGCGCACCTGCCCCTGCAGTGTCGGATTGAGCTCGGCAAAGGCTGCTTTGCGTGTAGTAGCGGCGCGCGACGAACCGCCCTCGCTTGCCCGGACATGGCGGGTTTCCAGAAGCAGTGCTTCGAGCGCCTCGGCGCAATCGGCCTGGATCGAAACCGTCGCCGGGCGGCGGGCAAGCTGGTCCGCGCCGATATCGATGCGGATCAGGTTGGCGGGCAGGACGAAGCCGCCATCGCTGTAGCCGTCATAGTCGGTCGGGCCGAATTCGGTGCCGGCGGCAATGACCAGGTCGGCGTCGGCCATCAGCGCCCGTACTGTCTTCAGGCTGGGACTGGCCGGCACGCAAAGCGGATGACCATGCAGCAGGCCGCGCGCATTGGTGGTCTGGACGACCGGCGCCCCCAGCCGTTCGGCCAGACGCCGCAGTGGCGCTTCGGCGCGTTTGGCGCCGCCGCCGACCAGGATCAGCGGGCGGCGCGCTGCACTGATGAGTTTGGCCGCGTTGGCAATTGCGACACCTTCCGGCACGGGCGGCGTCACATTGCTCAGCATGGCAGCGATGCCATCCGCCGGCTTGACCATGACGTCGGTCGGGATCTCGATATGTACCGGGCCGGGCCGGGCCGATGAAAACAGGGCGAAGGCCTGCGCCAGCGCGCCGGGCAATTCGCCAGCCTCGGTAACGCGCTGCGAAAACAGCACCACCTTCTCCATCATGCCGCGCTGATCCGGCAATTCGTGCAGATGGCCCAGCCCCTTGCCCAGCGTCGGCGTGGCGTTGACGCCTGAGATCACCAGCATCGGCACCGAATCGGCGCGTGCCTGCCCCATGGCGGTGATGGTGTTGGTCAGCCCCGGTCCGGTGATGACGAAGGCGACGCCCGGCCTGCCGCTGGCCCGCGCATAGCCATCGGCCATGAAGCCGGCGCCCTGTTCGTGACGCGGCGTGACGTGGCGGATCTTGGAGCGCGCTAGCCCGCGGTAGAGTTCTACCGTGTGGACGCCGGGAATCCCGAAGACCGTGTCGACGCCATGGGCTTCGAGCAGCGAAATGAGCGCTTCGCCGAGTGTCGTCATTGGTTTTTCCTCCCCTTCCGGCGCGAGGCCTAGTTCGGCCTCGACGGCCTTGATGCCGATCGCCGCCAATTCGCCGGGCGAGAACATCTCGCCGGCCAGGCAGCCTTCGATCCAGAGTCCGTCGATGATCGCATTAATCGCGATGGCATGGTGGCGCAATTGGCTTGCGTCCGATTTGCGCCGTTCGGCGGCGAGCACCTCGGCCACAACCGCTTCCACCTCATTGCGAAAACCAAGGTAGCCTTCGCGGTGGGCGTGGGCCAGGGTCGGATCCGCTCTGGCGCGGCCGATGAAGGTTGCCCAGAGCGAAAACACCCGCGCGTCGATAATCGGCGCATTGAGGTTGGCGGTGACGAAAGCCGCAAGGCGCTGGCGAGGCGAGGCATTCTCCATGACCAAAGCCGCTTTCGCCTGCTCGGTCATGCGGCCCATCAGCGCTGCATAGGCTTCCTGCAGCAATTCTTCCTTGCCGGGAAAATAGTGCCGGATCAGCCCGGCGGTGACGCCGGCACGCAATGCGATGGTGCGCAAGGTGGCGCCCTGCAGGCCATGTTCCGCCACGCTGTCCAGAGTGGCCTCGATCAGATCCTGCCGCCGCCGCTCCTCGCCCTCGCGACGGAACCTGCGGCGGGATGGCATATTCATTGGCGCAGGATCGGTCGCGTCAGGCATGTCGGCCCGCCCTCGCAGGCGATGCAGAGCGCATCCGCCTCGAAGATTTCGACCGTGCAGCCGGCGGCTTCCATCGCGGCTTTGGTCTTTGGAAAGCCTGCGACGGCAATGATCTTGTGTGGGCTGGTCGGCAGCACGTTCAGGCTAAGGCCGTTGGAAGCCGCGAACTCTTCGGCGTCGCCTTCGACCAGCCGGATGTTACGCGCCTTCAGCATCTGATAGAATGGCGCCGGCAAAAGCGGTGAATGGACCAATGCGAGGTCGTCGGCCAGCGGGCTGATCACCGACATCAGATGCAGGCACGCTTCTTCGCCTTGCCACAGCGGAAGATCAAAGCCGTAGACGGAAACGCCCAGCGGCGTCAGCAGGTTGGAAACCTGCTGGATGCCTTCCTGGTTGGAGCGGACACCGCGCCCGATCACCAGCGTACGGGCATCGAGCCATACGCAATCACCGCCTTCGACCTGGCCAGGAACCTCGACGCGGCCCAGGATTGGAATGCCCAGCCTTCGGTAGGTTTCCTCATGCAGTGAGGGCTCCCTGGCGCGCAACGGCTTGCCCATGGACAGAATCAGCGCGCCGCGATCGGTCATCAGCGACGGGTCGTGCGTGAACACCGAGTCCGAAAGTCCATCCGCCGTGTCCTCGATCCATTCGATTTCGGCACCGGAAGCCGCCACCAGTTCAGCAAGGAGCGCGTGCTGCGATGCCGCTTTCGCCGGATTGAATCCCGGGCCATAGTGCCAGGCAGCCCTGTCGGCATTGCGCATGGCGTTGGCCGCCGACCGCATCAGCACGCGGCGCAGCGGCGCCGCCATGGACTGTGATCCGAAAGCGCTCATCGAAGTCCTTTTTCGCTGAAAAAAATCGAGAAAATTTCATGGAAGGCTATTTATACACTTGCACAACAAGCTCGCAAGTGCCGTAATAAGCAGGATTGACGGGCTCTCGCCGTTGGGTCCATGCTGAAGTCTGGAGCGGGGCAGTACAGCGTATATGTTAATTAGCCGGATACACGTTCGACGAACCGCAGCCGACCCGATAGAGGTCACCCGGTGAGCGTGGTGGAAGCTGCCGCAGTCCGATCCGGCAAGGCGCAGGACGGCGCCGCCGAAGCCATCCATGTCGAGAACCTGCACAAGAAGTTCGGTGAGCTGCATGTGCTGAAGGGCGTCTCGCTGTCGGCGCGCGACGGCGAGGTCATCGCCATCATCGGCGGCTCGGGGTCCGGCAAGTCGACCCTGCTGCGCTGCATCAACTGCCTGGAAAACCCGACCAGCGGCATCATTCGCGTCAATGGCGAGGAGATCAAACTCAAGGCCGACAGCCACGGCCACACCATTCCGGCCGACCGCAAGCAGATCGAGCGCATCCGCTCCAAGCTCGGCATGGTCTTCCAAAACTTCAACCTGTGGAGCCACATGACGCTGATCGAAAACGTCATCGAGGTTCCGGTGCATGTGCTTGGCGTCAAGCGCGATGTGGCGATCGGCGAGGCCGAGAAGCTGCTCGCCCGTGTCGGTCTGGCTGAAAAGCGCGACGTCTATCCGGCCTATCTGTCGGGCGGCCAGCAGCAGCGCGCCGCGATCGCCCGGGCGCTGGCCATCAATCCGCGCGTCATGCTGTTCGACGAGCCCACCTCCGCGCTCGATCCCGAACTGGTCGGCGAGGTGCTGAAAGTGATCGGCGACCTGGCGCGCGAAGGCCGCACCATGGTGCTGGTCACCCACGAGATGAAGTTCGCCCGCGAGGTCGCGACCCACGTCGTCTACCTCTACAACGGGCTGGTCGAGGAAGAAGGGCCGCCGGAGCAGATCTTCGGCGCACCGAAATCCGAAAGGCTGAAGCAGTTCATCCGCAACATCGGCTAGGCAAGCCGGGACGGAAGAAAACCGGGAACCAACAACAAACTGGGAGTCATGAAATGAAGACCGTTCTGAAGACATTTGCCGCAGCGCTGCTGCTCGGCGTCGCCGCCATGGGCGTGGCCAAGGCCGATCCGGTCAAGATCGGCGTCGCCGCCGAGCCTTATCCCCCCTTCACCTCGCCCGATGCTTCGGGCAAATGGGTCGGCTGGGAGATCGACTTCATCGACGCCGTCTGCGCCGAGGAGAAGCTCGATTGCGTCATCACCCCGGTTGCCTGGGACGGCATCATCCCGGCTCTGACGACCAAGAAGATCGACCTCATCGTCTCCTCGATGTCGATCACCGCCGAACGCGCGAAGACGATCGATTTCTCGGACAAGTACTATAACACGCCGACCGCGATCATCGGCCCGAAGGACCAGAAATTCGGCTCCGCTCCGGACGACCTCAAGGGCAAGATCGTCGGCGTGCAAGTGTCGACGGTGCACGCTGTCTACGCCAAGAAGCACTTTGGCAGCACAGCCTCCGAGATCAAGGAATACCAGACCCAGGACGAGGCCAACAACGATCTGGCCGCCGGCCGTCTCGACGCGGTGCAGGCCGATTCCATCGCGCTTGGCGAATTCCTCAAATCCGACCAGGGCAAAGCCTGCTGCGACCTGAAGGGCATGGTCGCTCCCGATGACGAAGTGCTCGGACCGGGCGTCGGCGCCGGCGTGCGCAAGGAAGACACCGACCTGAAGGGCAAAATCAACGCCGGCATCAAGGCGATCCGCGCCAACGGCAAATATGACGAGATCTCGAAGAAATACTTCGATTTCGATATTTACGGCGGCGGCGGCGCGCAGTCGAACTGACGATCCTCGTATGAGCTGTGGGGTGTGGCGTCGCGCCATGCCCCACCTGCTCGATCTTTCCCAGGCATGTTTGCCGCCGACGCAGCCATCGGCGGTTAGTCAGCACTTCGGGGGCGACGCTGATCGACGCACTTCTTTCGGCCTCCGCGGCCGGCATCACCGAGCTTCTCTCGCCCTACCCGCCAGGCTGGGGCGGGGCGCTTCTGGTTGGGCTGCTGCATTCGATCGAGATCGCGCTGGGCGCCACGTGCCTCGGCCTTCTGATCGGCACCGGCGGCGCCTATGGCAAGCTTTATGGCGGGCCGGTGGTGCGCGATCTCCTGGCGGTTTACACCACCATCGTGCGCGCCGTGCCCGAACTGGTGCTGATCCTGCTGCTCTATTACGCCGGCACCGACCTGATCAATCAGGCGCTGACGGCCATGGGTTATCAGCGCGTCGACGTGAGCGGCCTTGCCGCCGGCATCGCCGTGCTCGGCTTCGTCCAGGGCGCCTATTCGACAGAGGTGATACGCGGCGCGATCCTGGCCATTCCGCAGGGCCAGATCGAAGCCGCCCGCGCCTATGGAATGTCTCCGGGCCTGATGTTGCGGCGCATCACCTTGCCGTCAATGCTGCCCTTCGCTATTCCGGGCCTCGCCAATCTCTGGCTGATCGCCACCAAGGACACCGCGCTATTGGCTGTTGTCGGCTTCTACGAGCTGGCGCTGGCAACGCGGCAGGCAGCGGGCGTCACCAAGGCCTATTTCACCTTCTTTTTCGCGGCGGGCGTGCTCTATCTGCTTTTGTCGCTGTTTTCCAACCTCGTTATCGGCCGGGTCGAGACCTGGTCGCGGCGCGGCATGCCTTCGCTCAAGGAGGCGCGCTGATGGCCAACGAGGCGACCATCATCGACGTCGTCGCGCGAACGTCGCTGTGGCTGCAGCCGCACCGCATCGTGCTGATCCTGATCGCACTGGGCCTTGTTCTGTCGGCCGCCTTTTTCATGCGCTGGGACTGGCTGCCGC
This sequence comes from Mesorhizobium sp. M7A.F.Ca.CA.001.04.2.1, assembly GCF_003998485.1. Lineage (NCBI taxonomy): Bacteria > Pseudomonadati > Pseudomonadota > Alphaproteobacteria > Hyphomicrobiales > Phyllobacteriaceae > Mesorhizobium > Mesorhizobium sp. M7A.F.Ca.CA.001.04.2.1. The sequence continues at coordinate 697 of NZ_RZQT01000138.1, read as the reverse complement.
AATATTATGAAATGGGCTTGATCGGCCTCTGGCGCTCGCTGTGGATCCTGGCCGTCACCTGCGTGCTGGGCTTCCTGCTGGCCGTCCCGCTTGGCCTGGCGCAGGCTGCCGGCTCGTTCTGTTTCGCCGCACCCGCCAAGGTGTTCTGCACGGTGATCCGGGGCACGCCGCTGCTGATCCAGCTCTGGCTGCTCTATTACGGCCTGGGTTCGCTGTTCCCGCAATATCCGTGGATCCGCGAATCCTGGATGTGGCCATATCTGCGGCAAGCCTGGCCCTATGGCGTGCTGGCGCTGACCCTGTCGTTCGCCGGTTATGAGGGCGAGGTGATGCGCGGCGCCTTCGCCGGCGTGCCCAAGGGGCAACTCGAAGCCGCCCGCGCCTTCGGCATGAGCCGCTGGAAGGCGTTCCGGCGGATCTGGCTGCCGCAAGCCATCTACCGGGCGCTGCCGACGCTGACCGGCGAGACCGTGCTGCAATTGAAGTCGACGCCGCTGGTGGCAACGATCAGCGTCATCGACATTTTCGCCGTTTCGTCCAAAGTACGGCAGGACACCTACCTCACCTACGAGCCCTTGCTGCTGCTGGCGCTGATCTACATGACGATAACCGGCATTCTGGTCTTCGCCTTCAGCAGGATAGAGGCCAGGATCCCGAACAAGATTGGTTAGAGGGGAGTAGGGGAGTAGGGGAGTAG
>NZ_RZQT01000137.1:0-15646 GCF_003998485.1 Mesorhizobium sp. M7A.F.Ca.CA.001.04.2.1 | reverse complement strand
GAGGTAATCGATGAAGGACGTGCTGAAGGAACTCGAGCGCCGCCGCGAGATCGCCCGCATGGGCGGCGGCCAAGCGCGCATCGACGCCCAGCACAAGAAGGGCAAGCTCACCGCGCGCGAACGCATCGAGGTGTTTCTCGACGAGGGCTCGTTCGAGGAGTTCGACATGTATGTCGAGCACCGCTCGACCGATTTCGGCATGGAAAAGACCAAGATCGCGGGCGACGGCGTCGTCACCGGCTGGGGCACCGTCAACGGCCGCCCGGTCTACCTCTTCGCCAAGGACTTCACCGTGTTCGGCGGCTCGCTGTCGGAAGCGCATGCCGAGAAGGTCATCAAGGTGCAGGAGATGGCGCTGCGCAACCGGGCGCCGATCATCGGCCTCTACGATGCCGGCGGCGCGCGCATCCAGGAAGGCGTGGCAGCACTCGGCGGCTATGCCGAGATCTTTCAGCGCAACGTGCTGGCCTCAGGCGTCATCCCGCAGGTTTCCGTGATCATGGGACCGTGCGCCGGCGGCGACGTCTATTCGCCTGCCATGACCGATTTCATCTTCATGGTGCGCGACACCTCCTACATGTTCGTCACCGGGCCGGATGTGGTGAAGACCGTGACCAACGAGACGGTGACCGCCGAGAGTCTCGGCGGCGCCTCCGTCCACACGACGAAATCGTCGATCGCCGACGGAGCCTATGACAATGACGTCGAGGCGCTGCTGCAGATGCGCCGGCTGGTCGACCTGCTGCCGGCTTCCAACACATCGGAGCTTCCCGAGATCGAATGCTACCAGTCGGTCACCGACCATGATTTGTCGCTCGACCGGCTGATTCCCGACAACGCCAACAAGCCCTACGACATCAAGGAGCTGATCCTGAAGGTCGCCGACGAAGGCGATTTCTTCGAGATCCAGCAGAGTTTTGCCAAGAACATCGTCACCGGCTTTGGACGCGTCGAGGGCCGCACGGTGGGCTTCGTCGCCAACCAGCCGATGGTGCTGGCCGGCGTGCTCGATTCCGATGCCAGCCGCAAGGCGGCGCGCTTCGTGCGCTTCTGCGACTGTTTTTCGATCCCGATCGTCACCTTCGTCGATGTCCCCGGCTTCCTGCCCGGCACGGCGCAGGAGTATGGCGGCCTGATCAAGCATGGCGCGAAACTGCTGTTCGCCTATGCCGAGGCGACCGTGCCGAAGATCACCGTCATCACCCGCAAAGCCTATGGCGGCGCCTATGACGTGATGGCCTCAAAACATCTGCGCGGCGACATGAATTATGCCTGGCCAACGGCGCAGATCGCGGTGATGGGCGCCAGAGGCGCGGTCGAGATCATTTACCGCAAGGACATCGGTGATGCCGAAAAGATCGCAGCCCATACAAAGGCTTACGAGGATCGCTTCCTGTCGCCCTTCGTCGCCGCCGAGCGCGGCTATGTCGACGAGGTGATCATGCCGCACTCGACTCGCCGCCGCATCGCCCGGGCGCTGCGCATGCTGCGCAACAAGGACATGCAGAACCCCTGGAAGAAGCACGACAACATCCCGCTGTGAGGCGCCGGCAACTCACTCCTCTTCCGCCGCCCCGAACCCCGCTCCCATCGTGGCACGGACAGGGCTGCCCCATGGCGTTGCGTGGTTGTCGATGCGCATCTGGAAGATGAAATAGGTCGGCGAGCAGAAGCCGATGCCTCTGACCTTGCCGATGCCCGGCGTGTCCGGCGGCAGCGATTGGCACATATAGTCCTCGCGGCAGAAATGATCGGCCGAACAGGCCGGCCGGTTGCCGCGATTGACGGCGCCGCCAAGGCATTGGTCGAAATTGTTGGTGGCCACGCAGATGTCGAATTTCTTGCCGCCGACCAGCCCGCAAATCTCGTTCGGCATCGGCTTGCCGGCTTTGAAGGCCGCGAAGGAGCGGTCCTTGTCGTCGCAGCCGCGATAGGCGATGCCGCCAGGCACGCCGATCTTCGGCGGTCGGCAGGTGTAGGCGGTACGGGAAATGTCCGAGGCGAAGGCCGCGAACTGGCCCGATTTGCTGTAGCGGTCGTTGAAAGGCTGCGCCGCATTGCTGGCGATCGAGCCGGTCAGGCAGGGATGACCGGAAAACAGTTTTTCGCTGTCTTTCGGCAGCAGGCATTGCGCCAGTTTCGTGTGCACGCCCGAAGCGGTGGCCAGCGGCGTGCAGACGGTGCCGCCGCCGCATTGCCAGGTCGCGCCGAACCGCGCGGCATCTTCCGGCATCAGGCACGGCATGGCCATCTCGGCCGGCGCGTAGTCGACCGCGGCGTCCGTCCAGGCTGCCGGCGGCGCAAAGGAGAGCGGACGGAAGCGGTTCGGCTCCCTGCCCTCAGCTGTAGCGCGCAGCCAGGCCTGGCGGCGCGGGATCTCGGCATGAAGATGCGGCGAAATCCCGACCTCGATGCGGTTCAACGGCGATGTCGTCTCGTCGTCAAGGCCGATGAAATGGAAGCCGGCAGTGGAGCCGGCCTGATGGCAACCTTGGCAGGCGCCATTGTCCAGCCGCTCGACCAGCGCTTCCGGCGTGCGCACCAGTTTCAGCGTGGAATAATCGAGCGATGCGAATTCCTTGGGCTGGAACAATTGCGTAAACGGATGATTGGCCTGCCGCGCGCTGCCGAAGGTCGACCATGAGATGATCTTTCTGGCCAGGAACTCGTCGGGAATCTCATAGACGCCTTCGTCAACCGCCGGCAAATTGGCGCCGACATAGACGGCGAGCCGTGCCTTCAGCGCCGCATCCTGCGAAAGCCGTGCGGTGTCGGGCGTGTTCTCCAGCGGTTTTTCGCTGATATCGGCGCCATCGATGCCGAATATCCGCATGAGATAGGCCGCTTGGCCACCGAACTCGGTTTCCTGGCCGGAGGGGAAGCGCACCACCTGTGCGTTGAGCTCCAGCTGCTTGAAGGTGAGCCCAGCTCTCTCCAGCGGCCCGCCGGTCAGCCAGCCGGCATCGACGCTCTCGTCAAGCTGTGGCGTCCAGCGCCCGGCAACACCTACGCAGCCGCCATCGGCGTCGGGGGCGGCGCTGTAGACGGCATTGAAATTGAATGGCAGGCGCGACGCCAGCAGCTTGCCGTTTTTGCGAAAGCTGTAGGCCAGGCGGTAGATGAAGCGCACCTCGCCGCAGCTCCTGTCGCCTTGAAGCACCGCGAAGTCGCGACGATCGAGCCGGTTGACGACGCCGACCAGCCGGAAGCGCGCGGCGTCGGTCTTCAGCCAGCGCATGTCCATGATGCGGCCGACATTGCCGTCGGTGACTTCGTAGAGCGTCCGGCCGCCGGCTTTCATATCGGCACGCAGTGCCGCAACATCGGAGGCAACCGTTTCGACGATGGCATGATAGGCCGGCGCCTCGTCGTAAAGCGTCTTCAGACCGTCCTCGCCGTCGACCCCCAAAACATCGGCGAAACCGAAACCCCTGGCATCGAGTGCGGCGAGCACCGCCGGATCGTCGACGATCGTCACAGGACCTTCGGCGCGCGCCGTCGGCGCCATGAAGACAGCGATGAGGGTGGCAAGCAACAGAACGAGCGCGCGGCTCATTGGGCAGCCGTGCGCGCGTCGAAGAGTTCGCGCAACACCGGCACCAGTGCCAACGGCAGGTCCTCGGCGATCAGACCGGGTCCGAACCGGCTGCCGGCCTCAGCATGCAACCACACCGCCGCGCAGGTACCCTCGAAGGGCGGCATGCCTTGCGCCAGCAAACCGGCAATGATGCCCGACAGCACGTCGCCTGACCCGGCTGTGGCCAGCCACGGTGCACCGTTGGAGTTGATCGCCGCTTTGCCATCGGGCGCTGCTATGACCGTGTCGGCGCCCTTGTAGACGATGACGGCGTTGGCCCGCGCGGCGGCCGTTCGCGCCTTGTCCAATTTCGACATGGTTTTGTCCCCGGCGATATCAGGGAACAGGCGGCCGAATTCGCCCTCATGCGGCGTGACTATCAAGGCAGGCGCATTCGGCTGACGGGCAGCTTCGAACAGCGCCTGAGGCTGATGGGCCAGCGACGTGATGGCGTCGGCATCAAGAACCATCGCACTGGCGTGGTTCGCGGTCGCCTCGTCGCGTGCTTCCTCCTCCAAAGCTTTGATCAGCTGCAGGGCGAAATCGCCGACCTTGGGCTTTGGCCCAAGCCCCGGTCCGAACACCAGCGCTCCGGGATGGCGCGCCATTAGAAATTCCTGCACCTCCTCGAGCGAGCCCGCCTCGCGCAGCATGATCGAGGTCAGGTGCATCGCGTTCACCTGCATGGCATTGCCAGGCGACAGCACGGTGACCGCCCCTGCCCCGCTTCTGGCGGCGGCCAGCGCCGACAGCCGCGCCGCGCCCGTAGCACTTGGGCCGCCGGAAAAGACGCCGACATGGCCGCGCTTGTATTTGTGCGCATCCACCGCCGGCACGGGAAATTCCTGCAACCACAGGTCCGGCACATTCTCGAAGGTCGAGACGGCGAGCTGGGCGATGATGCCGTCGCCGATGCCGATATCGGCGAGCACGATCTCACCGCATTGCCCGCGCCCCGGCAGCAGCAGGTGGCCAGGCTTTTTCCGCGCGAAGGTGATGGTGACCTCGGCACGAAACGCCCTGCCCAATATGTCACCGCTGATTCCAGAGACGCCGGACGGCAGGTCGACCGCGACCACGGGCAGGCTCAGGGCTGTCACTGTATCGATGGCTTTCGCGGCGTCGCCGGACAGCGGCTTCGACAGCCCCGCCCCATAGAGCGCGTCGATCACGATCGAGCCAGGCTTGGCGTCAAAGTCAGACAGCGGCCGGGGCTTGATCGGGCATTCCGCGGCGGCGAGCGCCGCATCGCTTTCCGGCCTCGGCGCGCCGGATACCCAGACCGATGTGCCGACGCCGCTGCCGGCCAAGATGCGGGCAACGACATAGCCATCGCCGCCATTGTTGCCGGGCCCGCACAGCACATGGATGTGCTTTGCCGAGGGGTAGCGCTTGAGAACCTCGGCCGCGACCGCTCCACCAGCGCGCCGCATCAGGCCGATGCCGTCGGCTGGGCCGGCGGCAATCGTCAGCCGATCGGCCTCGCTCATTTCGGCCGGGGAAAGAAGTTCGTTGCTCATGGATTGCCGATCCGCATGCGATCAAGCATTGTCCGATTTCGATCCTAAGCAAACAAGGGGGAGTTGCCGAGATCTGCAGCCATAACGTTGGCACGAAAGCATCGCGGGCAGAAAATTGCCTGGGGGATAGGCAATATGCCCGATTTTTGTGCGGACGCGGGTGCTGGCGCTGTGTAGGCTCTGGCAGCCCATGCCGCTCCCGGTGCAGCGAATGACGCGAATTTGCATCCCGGTGCGGCGCGGCTTTGAAATCTTATGAGACCGCTTAGAATCCGCTGAATTGGCACAGTTCGTGCTTGATGGAGGCGCAAGCGGGGGGTCACAACCCGTTTTTTTGGCAGTGGAGGCCACTTTTTACATGAAAAAGATCGAAGCGATCATCAAGCCATTCAAGCTCGACGAAGTGAAGGAAGCGCTTCAGGAGGCCGGACTGCAAGGCATCACCGTCACCGAAGCAAAAGGCTTCGGTCGTCAGAAGGGTCACACCGAACTCTACCGCGGCGCCGAATATGTCGTCGATTTCCTGCCCAAGGTGAAGATCGAGGTCGTGCTTGGCGACGACGCGGTCGAAGGTGCGATCGAGGCCATCCGCAAGGCGGCCCAGACCGGTCGTATCGGCGACGGCAAGATCTTCGTTTCCAATATCGAGGAAGTCGTGCGTATACGCACCGGCGAAACGGGCATGGACGCGGTCTGACCGACCGCGCCATCCTCCAGAAAAACGTCATCATCAAAAAAAGTCATCACACAGGGATACACGACATGACGACAGCCAAAGACATCATGAAGCAGATCAAGGACAACGACGTGAAATTCGTCGACCTGCGCTTCACGGACCCGAAGGGCAAGCTGCAGCACGTGACGATGGATGTCATCGAGGTCGAGGAAGACATGTTCGCCGATGGCGTGATGTTCGACGGCTCGTCGATTGCCGGCTGGAAGGCCATCAACGAGTCCGACATGGTGCTGATGCCCGATCCGGAAACGGTCCACATGGACCCGTTTTTCGCGCAGTCGACCATGGTCATCCTGTGCGACATCCTCGATCCGGTTTCGGGTGAATCCTACAACCGCGATCCGCGCGGTACGGCCAAGAAGGCCGAGGCCTACATGAAGGCCGAAGGCATCGGCGACACCATCTTTGTCGGCCCGGAAGCCGAATTCTTCGTGTTCGACGATGTGAAGTACAAGGCGGATCCCTACAACACCGGATTCAAGCTCGACTCCACGGAACTGCCGTCGAACGACGACACCGATTATGAGACCGGCAATCTCGGCCACCGTCCGCGCATCAAGGGCGGCTACTTCCCGGTGCCGCCGATCGACAGCGCGCAGGACATGCGCTCGGAAATGCTGACCGTGCTCGCCGAGATGGGCGTGCGCGTCGAAAAGCATCACCATGAGGTGGCGGCGGCTCAGCACGAACTCGGCATCAAGTTCGACGCGCTGGTGCGCAACGCCGACAAGATGCTGATCTACAAGTATGTCGTCCACCAGGTCGCCAACGCCTACGGCAAGACGGCAACCTTCATGCCGAAGCCGATCTTCGGCGACAACGGCTCGGGCATGCACGTCCACATGTCGATCTGGAAGAACGGCAAGCCGACCTTCGCCGGCAATGAATACGCCGGTCTGTCGGAAAGCTGCCTGTTCTTCATCGGCGGCGTCATCAAGCATGCCAAGGCGATCAACGCCTTCACCAACCCGCTGACCAATTCCTACAAGCGCCTGGTGCCGGGTTACGAAGCGCCGGTTCTGCTCGCCTATTCGGCGCGCAACCGCTCGGCGTCCTGCCGTATCCCGTTCGGCTCGTCGCCGAAGGCCAAGCGCGTCGAGGTCCGCTTCCCCGATCCGGGCGCGAACCCCTACCTCGCCTTCTCAGCGCTGCTGATGGCCGGCCTCGACGGCATCAAGAACAAGATCCATCCCGGCCAGCCGATGGACAAGGATCTCTACGACCTGCCGCCGAAGGAGCTGAAGAAGATCCCGACCGTCTGCGGCTCGCTGCGTGAAGCCCTGCAGAGCCTCGACAAGGACCGCGGCTTCCTGAAAGCCGGCGGCGTCTTCGACGACGACCAGATCGACAGCTACATCGAGCTGAAGATGGCCGAAGTGATGCGCTTCGAAATGACCCCGCATCCGGTCGAGTACGACATGTACTACTCCGTCTGAGATTCAATCTCGGTCCAAGATTAGCTATAATGCTCAAGCCCTTGAAAGACGTCCCTCTTTCAAGGGCTTTTTGCTGCGCTCCAACAGGATTGCCAGCCGACCGGCATGCCTCGCCTGCACGGCAGCCGCGCATGGACAGCCGTATCCGCCTTTCGTCTTCGACGATCATAGGATGCCCGGATTCTTGGACCTACGGTCCATCGGAGCGGCCGGCTTTTGAGCGCGTCGCTTCAATCACAACTCGGCGGTGTTCAGTAAATGATCAAGGGAGGCGGTTCGGCCGCCAACGTCGGAGCCAGGAGCGAGCGGAGCACTGTCTCAGGCTACAGTGACCGCTCGTCCGGCGCCCACGCCAATGCCGCCGTTCAAGAAAACCCCGCCCGTCCGAACAGCATTGCGTGACGTAACCCCAAGCCCGCGAATACGCATGCCGTAGCGTGATCTGTCAACGCCGCCAGCCGGGTGGCGAATGACCGATTCCGTTGTATGAACAGATGCTTATGGAAGATCCATCGCCCCGGACAAGGGCTGGAAAAGGCGGTTTTCCGGGCTTTCTGGCGAGTGATCGCCGCAGACCCGCACGGCTGCGGCCGGAACTCACGGGCGATTAGCGACCGCCGGAACTGCCTGACTTTTTCTGGGTATGTTTTACCGGGAATGCAGTCAGCCGGGTAACGGCCAAAAAAGAACCCCGGCGCGAAACGCCGGGGTCCTCTTGTCATACAGTCCGAAACACTTAAGCGGCGGCTGAAACCTGAGCGCTTGCCGGAACCGAGGCGATCGTCTTCAGGATTTGCGAGGCGATCTGGTAGGGGTCGCCCTGCGAGTTCGGACGGCGGTCTTCCAGATAACCCTTATAGTCGCTCTTGATGAAGGAATGCGGCACGCGGATCGAGGCGCCACGGTCGGCAATGCCATAGCTGAACCGGTTCCACGGCGCGGTCTCGTGCTTGCCGGTCAAACGCTTGTCGTTGTCCGGGCCGTAGACGGCGATGTGATCCATCAGGTTCTTGTCGAAGGCCGCCATCAGCGCTTCGAAATAGGCTTTGCCGCCGACTTCGCGCATATAGGCGGTCGAGAAGTTGGCGTGCATGCCAGAGCCGTTCCAGTCGGTGTCTCCGAGCGGCTTGCAGTGGTATTCGATGTCGATGCCGTATTTCTCGGTCAGGCGCTGCAGGAGGTAGCGGGCCATCCACATCTGGTCGGCGGCCTTCTTGGAGCCCTTGCCGAAAATCTGGAATTCCCATTGGCCTTTGGCCACTTCGGCGTTGATGCCTTCGTGGTTGATGCCGGCGGCGAGGCAGAGGTCGAGATGCTCCTCGACGATCTGACGCGCGACGGAGCCGACATTGGAATAGCCGACGCCGGTGTAGTACGGGCCCTGGGGTGCGGGATAGCCGCTCTCGGGGAAGCCGAGCGGGCGACCGTCCTTGTAGAAGAAATATTCCTGCTCGAAGCCGAACCAGGCGCCCTCGTCATCGAGGATGGTGGCGCGCTTGTTTGAGGCATGCGGCGTGACACCATCGGGCATCATGACTTCGCACATGACCAGCACGCCGTTGGTGCGGGCGGGATCCGGATAGACCGCAACCGGCTTCAGCACGCAATCGGAGCTGTGCCCTTCGGCCTGCTGGGTCGAGGAACCATCGAAGCCCCACAGCGGCAGCTGCTCGAGTTCAGGGAATTCGGCGAATTCCTTGATCTGCGTCTTGCCGCGAAGGTTGGGGACCGGGGTATATCCATCGAGCCAGATATACTCGAGCTTGTATTTCGTCATTCTAGCCTCTCGTTGCTTGATCACCGAACACTGAACGGCGTCGACATGCGCCTGCCGTCAGCAGCCGGCCTGCCGCACTCTTAAAAAGCAATTCGTGTGCCATTCTTGGTCCGGAGGGTGCGACAAAATTGACGCGGCATCCACCGGAAGTCGGTGAGCCGCCTAAGCAATGCGCCCGGATCCATCACGGTCCTTATTTGCACAAATAGTGTGCAAATGCTGATCTTTTCATAGGCATATTGCCTAACTTGATTGCAGACCTTATCTTCGGGCCAAGTTGAATCGAAAAGGTTCGGCGGAAGAAAGGAACCCGGCAATGGAAGTCATTTCCACACGACCGTCGGCCAAAATTTTGATGTTCCCGGCGGCAGCGCGCCTCTCTGCCTCAAATTTGAGCGGAAAGGCTAAGTTTGCGGCAGAGCTTGCCTCGCTGCGTGATGCCCGCGCGGATTTCGGCGACGGCTGGTACCATGAGGCAGCCATCGAGGAAGAGGCCCGGGGCCGCAAGAGCTGACACAAAGGGCAGCAGCCCTCGCCAACGAATTGGCCTGAAAAGAAAAAGCCCGGCGCGATCGTTCGCGCCGGGCTTTCTTTTGAACGCGGGGGCTGCCTACTCCTTGGCGTGCAGGTCGGTGCCGAGCGTATCCTTGACGAAGATCATGCCGATGACCAGCGTTATAGCCGCGATCACCACCGGGTACCAAAGGCCATAGTAGATGTCGCCTTTGTAGGCGCTGAGCGCGAACACGGTTGCCGGCAGCAGGCCGCCGAACCAGCCATTGCCGATGTGATAGGGCAGCGACATGCCGGTGTAGCGAATGCGGGTCGGGAACATTTCGACCAGGATCGCCGCGATCGGCCCGTAGACCATGGTCACGAACAGCACCAGGATGAACAGGATGCCGATCGTCATTGGCCAGTTCACTGCTGCAGGATCGGCGAACATGGCGAACGCGCCGCCGCCTGGAATGTTGTAGACGGTGACTTCGGGTGCGCCCGCTGCCTCATCGGTGGTCAGCAGCTTGTCCTTGACCGCCTGGTCGATCGGCACCGTCGCCTTTTCACCGGCACGGATGGCAGCGGCGTCCAGCTTCAGTTCCGGGTTGGCGGCAACAAACGCATCGAGCTTCTGGTCCGCAACCTTGGCTGCCGCGCGCTTCAGCGGATAGCCGCCGTCCTGCAGCGACATATTGACGGCCTTGATGAAGGCCGCTTCCTTGGCCTTGGCCTGATCACCGGCGGCGATGGCGTCATAGGACTCGACCGTCTCGTTGCCGATTTTGACAGATGCGGGTGTGCCGGCGGCAGCCGTCGACACCACGTCATAGGGAACCGAGTTCTTGGTCAGGAACGAAGTCGCGATATCGCAGGATGTCGTGAACTTCGCCGTGCCAACCGGATTGAACTGGAACTTGCAGTCGCCCGGCGCCGCGGTCACCGTCGCCCTGGTGTTCTGCTGCGCCGTGGCGAGTGCCGGATTGGCAGCCCATGTCAGTGCCTTGAACAGCGGGAAGGTGCAGACAATCGCCAGCGCAAGGCCCGCCATGATGATCGGCTTGCGGCCGATCTTGTCGGAGAGCCAGCCGAAGACGACGAAGAAGATCGAACCGACCGCCAGGGCGACCGCGATCATGATGTTGACCGACTGCGCGTCGACCTTGAGCACGTTGGTCAAGAAGAACAGCGCGTAGAACTGGCCATTGTACCAGACCACGGCCTGACCGGCGGTGAGGCCGAGCAGCGCCAGCAGTGCAATCTTGGCGTTCTTCCATTGGCCGAAGGCTTCCGTCAACGGCGCCTTGGAGCCCTTGCCCTCATCCTTCATGCGCTGGAAGGTCGGGGATTCGGAAAGCGAAAGCCGGATCCAGATCGAGATGCCGAGCAGCAGGAAAGACACGATGAACGGAATACGCCAGCCCCAGGCAGCATAGTTTTCCTTGCTCAATGAAGCCTGTACGATCAGGATCACAACCAGCGATAGGAACAGGCCGAGCGTCGCGGTGGTCTGGATCCACGAGGTGTAGTAGCCGCGCCGGTTGTCCGGCGCATGTTCGGCGACGTAAGTGGCCGCGCCGCCATATTCGCCACCCAGAGCCAGGCCCTGCAGCATGCGCAGGATGATCAGGATCACGGGAGCGGCGATGCCCAAAGTGGCATAGCCGGGCAGCAAGCCGACCAGGAAGGTCGATAGGCCCATGATCGTCATGGTGACAAGAAAAGTATATTTACGGCCGACAAGGTCACCGATGCGGCCGAACAGCAGTGCGCCGAACGGGCGCACAAGGAAGCCTGCGGCGAAAGCCAACAGCGCGAAAATGTTGCGGGTCGCTTCCGGAATGGCTGGGCTGAAAAAGGTCGAACCGATGAACACCGCCAGCGAGCCATAGAGATAGAAATCATACCATTCGAAAACGGTGCCGAGCGAGGAAGCGAAGATGACTTTCTTCTCTTCCCGCGTCATGCCGCGGCTTGTTCCGCCGGCGGTCGATGCTATTGCCATTGCGTTATCCTCCCGTGAGACCCGTTCTCAATGCTGCGCGACACTGTCCGCGTTCTCCTCCGAGCACGGACTCAACGACAGCCATCGGGGAAAAATGACAGAAAGCGCCCGCCAAAGGCAGCGCGTCTTTGGGATTATGACTTTGGTATTAGGTGCGCTGCGGGATGAAACCGGGCGAGTTGGGAAACCCCTAGCCCTTGAGCGCTTGCAGCAGGCCGGCGGCAGCCATCATGTCGCGCTTGCGAGCCGCGCGGCGGGCAACGGCCTCCGCATCCTGCCCCCAATGCTCGATCTGCCAGTCCTCGTCGACATGAGCAGCGGCCCAGGCAGCCTCAGCGTCGATCTCGCCGAAATCGACAGCCAGCGCCAGCAGCGCCGAACCGGTCAGCGACGTCATCACATGAATGGCGGCGAGCCGCAGCGGCTCGGCGCGCTGGGCAAGATGGCTGCCCAGCACGGCGATGGTCACGCGCGGCTGTTCGACATGGATGATGCCCTCGGCCAGATTGAAACGTGCTCCGAGTGTCCTCGCCCAGTCGATCACCGGATCCCAATGCTGATTCTGCCGCTCCACCAGCCCTTGCGGTGCGTCGGCGCGATAGCAGGTGAGATCGGATGAGGCAAAGCGCAGGATATCCTCCAGCACCGCCTGCGGGTCGCTGGCGACGCCATCGATGGCCGTGTTGACGAGGCGCATCACCGGCATCCTCACCGGATCGATGGTCTCGCTTTGGGCGGCGAACTCGTCGGCGACGAGCGCGGCTGCTGCCTCGGTCGGCAGCACCAGCAGCGCCTTGCCCGGCGTCCGCACCGGCTTGCCGTCGAGATGCACGGCAAAGCCATTGTCGACAGGTGCCACAGAGGCGGCCTTGTAGAAGCGCTTGGGCAGAGGCGTCTTCATCTGGATCTGGGCGCGGCGCACAGGATCCGGGTCGGAGAGATACTTGCCCGCTTCGAGGTCGTTGAGGATGTCACGCATGAAGGTCTCTCTTACACCGGCGTCAGCTTGCGCGCCGGCCGGTTGACGATGATCAGGCCGGCGGCAATCAGGCCAAGTGCCAAGAAAATGCGCATGGTCAGCGGCTCATTCAAGAACATGGCTCCGCACAGCACGCCGAAAACCGGCGACAGGAAGGTGAAACTGGACAGGCCTGACGCCGGATAGCGCCGCAGCAGCCAGAACCACAGCACATAGGTGAAGGCGACGATGTAGACCGCCTGGAAAAGCAGCGCCAAGGTCGGCAGCACGGTCGGGTCGCGAACGGGCGGGCCGGCGAGAGGCAGCACCAATACGCCCACGATCGCTGCCCCGGCGAGCTGGTAAAGCAGCAGCTTCTCGGCGCTCGCCTCAACCAGCTTCGACCGCTTGATGAGGATGTTGGTCAAAGCCCAGAAGAATCCGGAGCCAAGGCTCAGCAGATCGCCGAACAGCATGTCTCCGCCGCCGCCAAGCTTGTCGGAAAACACCGCGGCAAGGCCGGCAAAGGCCAGCAGCAGGCCAAGGAATTTTCTCAACGTGATCTGCTCGCCGAGCAGGAAATGGCCGCCGAGCAGCATCCAGAACGGCATGGTGTTGACCAGCAGCGTGTTGCGGGCAACGGTCGTATGCTCCAGGCCGACATAGAGGCAAAGGAACTCGATGCCGAAAAGCGCGCCAACCACGATGCCGGCGAGCAAGGTCCCGTCGCGCGTGAAAAGCGCGATGCCGCGCCACCGGCACCAGGCAAAGACACACATGCCGCCGATGATCGAGCGCGCGATCGACAGGAAAACCGGATCATAGCCAGCGTAGGAGATCTTGGCGGCGACGTAATTCAGCCCCCAGGAAAAGGTCAGCCCGACCATGATCGCGGCGGCGGCCAGGTCGACCGTGTCGCGCCGGTCGAGCGCGTCGGTGGCGCCGCTCACGATCAGTCCTCCGCGCTGGCGTCGTCGAAGCCGATCAGGTTCCAGCTCTGGCGCATATGCGGTGGCATTGGCGCCGTGACATCGATGACGCCCTTGTCGGGATGCGGAATGATGATGCGGCGGGCGTGCAGATGCAGGCGGTTTTGAATGCCGCCGGGAAAGTCCCAGTTGGTGTCGGCCTCGAAATATTTCGGATCGCCCAGGATCGGGCAGCCGATGTAGGCGGCATGAACGCGAAGCTGGTGGGTGCGGCCGGTATAAGGCTCCATTTCAAGCCAGGTCATCGTCTGCGCCGCCTGCTCGATGATGCGGTAGTAGGACACAGCGTGATCGGCGCCCTTTTCGCCATGCGCGGCGACCCGCACGCGGTCACCGTCCGGCGTCGGCTCCTTGATCAGCCAGGTCGAGATCTTGTCCTCGCGCTTGGGCGGCACGCCCTTGACCAGCGCCCAATAGGTCTTCTTGGTCTCGCGGGCGCGAAACGCTTCCGAGAGCTTCATGGCGGCCAGTCGGGTGCGGGCGACGACCAGCACGCCCGAAGTGTCGCGGTCAAGCCTGTGAACCAATCTGGGCTTCTCGCCCTTCTGGTTGCGCCAGGCCTCCAGCATGTCGTCGACATTGCGGGTGACGCCCGAGCCGCCCTGCACCGCAAGGCCCGCCGGCTTGTTGAAGACGAAAACCTTAGGGTCTTCATGGATCAGCATTTTCGACAGGACATCGGCATCGCCCTGGTTGCGGATCGAGTGGCCGGTCAGCGCACTCTCGCCCTTCTTGTCAACCTCGAGCGGTGGGACGCGAACCATCTGGCCGGGCTCGACACGGGTGTCGGCCTTGACCCGGCCGCCGTCGACACGGATCTGGCCGGAGCGCAGAAGCTTCTGCAAATGGCCGAAACCAAGGCCCGGGAAATGGGTCTTGAACCAGCGGTCGAGCCGCATGCCCGCCTCGCCGGCTTCCACCGTGATCTGTTCAACGCCTGCCATGTTTTTTGTCGCTTATCCGTTTCCCGAGCAAAGCTCGGCCTGTTCTTGGCGCGGCAATAGCACTAAGGCAGGCTTCTTGCGAGCCAAAGTCCCAGAAACAGGGCGATAATGGCGCCAATGACGCTGGCAAGGGCATAAACCAGCGCAGGCAGCGTGGCTCCTCGCTCCCACAGCGTCGCAAAATCGAGCGAAAAGGCTGAGAAGGTGGTGAAGCCGCCAAGAATGCCGGTGGCAACGAACAGCCTGACCTCGTTCGATCCGCCACGGCGCATCATGGAGGCGATGAACAGCCCCATGGCGAAGGAGCCGATGACGTTGATGGCCATCGTGCCCCAGGGATAGTTGGGGCCGACAAAACGCAGCGCGCCGATGTTGGTCAGGTGGCGAATACCGGCGCCGACTCCACCACCGACGACGACGAGAAGCAGGTTGAACATCTTCGGTACTTCCCCGGGCTATTCAAATTCAGCCGATGCCGCCAGCTGCATTGAGCGATTGCCTGCTCAGGTCGTCCCGGCATTCTTCGGCTTGGTCGAACCGATCATCTTCCAGTTCTTGTAGAACATGGAATTGATGCGCTCGACGCTCACCGAGACGACGGCGAGCATGCCCGCGATGAGGCGGGGAACCGGGGATGGCCTGATAATGTCCATGAACACGCAGTAGCGGCGGCCGTCATACTCGTTGACCGAGCGATGCAGCAGCGTGTCGTCGAAGATGAACAGCGGATTGTCGTACCAGTAATTCTTGACACTGCCGCACTCGACGAAAATCTCCGACTTCACCGGGATCAGATTGTAGAGAATGCGCAGGCTGAGCCGCAACGGGCCGAAATGCCAGGACGTCGATTCGCGCTTGCTGAACACGGAAACGGCGATGGTCTTGATGTATTTGAAATCCTTGTTGAACTCGGCGACGTTGTCGATCTTGTGCTTGCCGTACCACTGGTAGACATACATGCCGCGCCGGCCGGCGCCGAAATTGGCATCGATATCGGCGATGATCTCATCCTTGCGCGCCTTGAAGATGTCCAGGACCTCGTTGACCTCGCGTCGATAGTCGGCGGGAAACTGATCCAGCTTCCACACGCCAGGATTTCTGTAGCACAGGAGGTCGACCAGCAGGTTGAACGGCGAAAGCAGCCAGGTGAACAGGCCGTTGCCGAGAAAATAGCCTGAGAACAGCGACAGATCCTTGCGGTCGTTGCGC
>NZ_RZQT01000136.1:0-15948 GCF_003998485.1 Mesorhizobium sp. M7A.F.Ca.CA.001.04.2.1 | reverse complement strand
CGCCAGGACCCATCCCCTTCACCCAAGGCCTCAGACGCTTCAACGCCATCGTCGACGGCTTCGTTCTCGCCTCACAAAAATGAACCCGAAGCAAATGTGTGCGCACGCTAGCCCACAGGGGAGAAGGCAAGAGGGAACTACTTCCCCGCCGTGCTCGTTTCCAGCGTCTTGGGTGTGGTCAGGCGGCCGTGGCCGGAGATGGCGTTGCCGGCATCGGGCGCCAGCCGCATGAACGACAGCGACGCGGCGGCCGAAATCGCCGCGACGACGAAAAACGCGGTGTGGAAATCCGCCAGCGTCAGTGACCGGTCGTGCAGGCTTGTGGACACTTCCAGGATTCCGCCGGCCAGCGCCACGCCGAGCGCGACCGACAACTGCTGGAACACCGCCGTGATCGGTGTCGCCTTGCTGGTGTCTTCAGCCGAAACCTCGGCATAGGCGAGCGCATTGACGCCGGTGAAGAACATCGAGCGGATGAAGCCGCCGACGAGCAGCATGGCCAGCATCAAGAGATAGGGTGTGTCGGGTGTGAACAGGCCGTTGATGGCGATCGAGGCGGCGGCGACCAGAGAACCGACAACCAGGACGCGGCGGAAGCCGGCGACGCGGAAGATCAGCGCGGTGACAAACTTCATCCCGATGGCGCCGATCGCCGAGACGAAGGTGATCATGCCGGACTGGAACGGCGTCAGCCCAAAACCGATCTGGAACATCAGCGGCAGCAGGAACGGCACGGCACCAATGCCGATGCGGAACAGTCCGCCGCCAAGCACCGAGGAGCGGAACACCTGGTTGCGGAACAATTCGAGCGCCAGCAAGGGATTTTTGGCGCGCCGCGCGTGCAGCAGATAGAGCGCGCCCGACAGCAGGCCGACCGCTACGGTGATAAGGCCGGTGGCCGGCGGCAAATAGGGCAGGCTCACCACCGACAGGCCGAAAACCACGCCGGATGCCGCCAGCCCGCTTAGCACGAAGCCGAGGAAGTCGAGCGGCGGCGTCTCCATCGATTCGGTCTCCGGCAGGAAACGCGTCGCCAGCCAGATGCCGATCAGGCCGATCGGCACATTGATCAGGAAGATCCAGTGCCAGGTGAAGTAGGTGGTGATGAAGCCGCCGACCGGCGGCCCGACCAACGGTCCGACCAACGCCGGAACGGTTAGCCAGGACATCGCCGCGACGAGTTCGCTTTTTGGTGTCGCGCGCACCAGCACCAGCCGCCCGACCGGTGTCATCATGGCGCCGCCAATGCCTTGCAGGAAGCGCGAGACCACAAAAGCCGGCAGCGAACCGGAGAGCGCGCAGGCGATCGAGCCGACGATGAAGACGGCGATCGCGGCGCGAAAGATATTCTTGGCGCCGAAACGGTCGGCCATCCAGCCGCTGATCGGAATGAAGATCGCCAGCGAGACGAGATAGGCGGTCAGGGCCAGCTTGAGCGCGATCGGGCTGGTGTGGATGTCGACGGCGATCGCCGGCAGCGATGTCGCGATAACAGTCGAATCCATGTTTTCCATGAAAAGGGCGACCGCCAATATAAGCGGGATGGTGCGGTTCAAGGAACGCGTCCAGACTTGAATGTTGCGTTGCCGGTTGCATGTCGGCCCTGAGGCGGGCGGTTACCATGCCTTCGCCGGGATGTCGCATTAATTTGCTGTCACTTTTGTGCGACCGGCAACCACAGGTGGCATCCCTTCGCCGGAAAGTCACCTTTCCGGGAGCGTGAAATCATCCGCTTTTCATCGGTGCTTGGACGTGGTACCAGCCAGCGCCAATCCTGAAAGGGAAGAAACGAGTCGGCGCTGTCCATTCCGGTCCAGCGCTTTTTTGTATTCCCCCACCGTTTTTATGTTCAAGGGACTGGCCATGGCAAAAATCATCGAAACGTCCACCGGCGCATTGGCGCTGACCTTTGACGACGTGCTGCTGCAGCCGGGTCATTCCGAGGTCATGCCCGGCGAAACCGATGTCCGCACCCGCATCGCCGGCGACATCGACCTGAATGTGCCGATCCTGTCGGCGGCGATGGACACCGTCACCGAGGCGCGGCTTGCCATAGCCATGGCCCAGGCCGGCGGCATTGGCGTCATCCACCGCAATTTCTCGCCGGCCGAACAGGCCGAGCAGGTGCGGCAGGTCAAGAAATTCGAATCCGGCATGGTGGTCAATCCCGTCACCATCGGCCCCGACGCGACGCTCGCCGACGCGCTGGGCCTGATGCGCAGCTATTCGATCTCGGGCATTCCGGTGGTCGAGAACGGCGGCAGCGGCGGCCACAAGATCGGCCGGCTGATCGGCATCCTGACCAATCGCGACGTGCGCTTTGCGTCCGATCCGGCGCAGAAGGTCCATGAACTGATGACCCGTGACAACCTGATCACGGTCAAGGAGAACGTCGACCAGGACGAGGCCAAGCGCCTCCTGCACCAGCACAGGATCGAAAAGCTGGTGGTCGTCGACAGGCAGGGCAATTGCGTCGGACTGATCACCGTCAAGGACATCGAGAAGTCGCAGCTCAACCCGCACGCCACCAAGGACGCACAGGGCCGCCTGCGCGCCGCCGCCGCCACGAGCGTCGGCGATGACGGTTTCGAGCGCGCCGAACGCCTCATCGATGCCGGCGTCGACCTTCTGGTGATCGACACCGCGCATGGCCACTCGCAACGCGTGCTCGACGCCGTCACGCGGGCGAAAAAACTATCCAACTCCGTCCGCATCCTGGCTGGCAACGTCGCCACCGCCGCGGGCACGCAGGCGCTGATCGACGCCGGCGCCGACGCCGTCAAGGTCGGCATCGGCCCGGGTTCCATCTGCACCACCCGCATCGTTGCCGGCGTCGGCGTGCCGCAGCTCTCAGCCATCATGTCGGCGGTCGAGACGGCGCACAAATCCGGCGTCTCGGTGATCGCCGATGGCGGCATCAAATATTCCGGCGATCTGGCAAAGGCGCTCGCCGCAGGCGCCAGTGCCGCCATGATCGGCTCGCTGCTGGCCGGAACCGACGAAAGCCCGGGCGAGGTCTATCTGCATCAGGGCCGCTCCTTCAAGGCCTATCGCGGCATGGGCTCGGTCGGCGCCATGGCCCGCGGCTCCGCCGATCGCTACTTCCAGGCCGAGGTGCGCGACACGCTGAAACTGGTCCCGGAAGGCATCGAAGGGCAGGTTCCCTACAAAGGACCTGTGTCTGGTGTGCTGCACCAGCTTGCGGGCGGGCTGAAAGCCGCTATGGGTTATGTTGGTGGCCGCGACCTTGCCGATTTCCGCGAGCGCGCCACCTTTGTGCGCATATCCAATGCCGGACTTCGTGAAAGCCACGCCCATGACGTCACGATTACCCGCGAAAGCCCGAACTATCCCGGCGGAGCCTGACCAGTACGGGCTCGGGCGGAGCCTGACGGCAACGATCCTGCGGCTGCCGCGCCACGCAGGCGCACTCTGTTTCCTGTCGGCGGTGGTTTTCATCGCCATGACGGCTATGGAATTCCTCTACTTCCGCCAGTTGAGCGGCGGCTTGCCATCACTCGACATGCGTATTTTCGGTTTCACTCCGGACGAAGGCATGGCCTGGCTGACGGCACTCGGCCGGCGCGGCGGCGAGATCATTCTCGTCTGGCACTATCTGACCTTCGATCTGTTGTTCCCGGCGCTGCTGTCTGTGACGCTGGTCAGCCTGATCCTGGCCACCGGCCGGCGATTGAAGGCTTTCCGCGTGCAGCCGGTGCAGCTGCAGTCGATCTTCGCGCTGGTCCTGGTGCTGCCCTACACGCTTGCCGACTACGCCCAGAACATCGCGGTAGCGCGGCTTCTGTCCGATTTCCTGTCGGCGAATCCGGACTCGCTGTCTTTGGCTTCGGCGCTCACCGTCACCAAATTCGCGCTTTTCGCCATCCCGGTGATCGTCATTGCCGCCTTCTGGCTGGCAGGCCAGAAACGCCTGGCCTGATGCCGCGCGCAAAGCTCAGCCGGGTAGGGGAAACTTCGTGAACCAGACCACGATCTTCTGGCCTGTTCTGGCGCATGTGCTGCTGATCTACATCGTCTACTGCATCCTGGGTCGCCGCAGATACGGCGCAATCAGGTCAGGCGAGGCGAAGCCAGCTCAGTTCAAGGTGCGTTCGACCGAGCCGGCCTCCAGCGTCACCGTTGCCGCCAATCTCACCAACCAGTTCGAGCTGCCGGTGCTGTTCTATGTGCTGTGCCTGACGCTGCACCTGACCAACGGCGTCAACTATCTGACCCTGGCGCTGATGTGGATTTTCGTCGCATCGCGCTATTTCCACGCCTGGGTTCACCTGACCAGCAACAATCTGCTGCTGCGCAGCCGCTCGTTCTTCGTCAGTGCGGTGATTCTCCTGCTGGGATGGATCTGGTTCGCGCTGCACCTGCTCGGCATGGTTTGAGCAGGGCACCTTTTCCTTCTCCCGCAAGGGGAGAAGGAAAATCCGCGAGGGACGTCTACAGGTCGAACACCGCAATCTTGCGCTTGTCGAACTTGATGCCGATCTCGCCGCGCACCAGCTTGAGCGCGGCCTCGCCGAACACCGCGCGCCGCCAGCCCTGCAGGGCCGGTACGTCGGCTTCCTCGCCCTCGGCGGCGATGCGATCGATGTCGTCGCTGGAGGCCAGCACTTTCGAGGCGACGCCTTCCTTTTCGGCGACGATCCGCAGCAGCACCTTCAACAGCTCCGCCGCGGCGTTTGAACCCTCGGGCGGCTGGAAACTCTTCGGCAGCTTCGGCATCTGCTCCTTGGGCAAGGCAAGGGCGGTGTTGACCGCTCCAAGCAATGCCGTAGCGGTCGAGGAGCGCTCCCAGCCCTTCGGCGTCGTGCGCAGCTTGCCAAGGGCTGCCGCGTCGCGCGGCGCCTGCTGCGCCACCTCGTAGATCGCATCGTCCTTGAGTACGCGTCCGCGCGGCACGTCGCGTTCGCGCGCCTCGCGCTCGCGCCACGCCGCCACGCCTTGCACGATCGCCAACTCCTGCGGCTTGCGCAGCCGCATCTTCAGACGCTTCCAGGCGTCCTCGGGATGCGGGTCATAGGTCTCGCGCGAGGTCAGCACCTCCATTTCCTCGTTGAGCCAATGGGCGCGGTTTTCCCGCGCCAGTTCGGCGCTGAGGTGCTGATAGACCTCGATCAGATGGGTGACGTCGGCCAGCGCATAGTCGAGCTGCTTGTCGGAAAGCGGCCGGTGGCGCCAGTCGGTGAAGCGCGACGACTTGTCGAGCCGGGCGCCGGTGATGCGCTGCACGAGCTGATCGTAGGAAACGCTGTCGCCGAAGCCGCAGACCATCGCCGCCACTTGCGTGTCGAACACTGGATGCGGAACCAGATCGCCGAGATGGACGATGATTTCGATGTCCTGCCGCGCGGCGTGGAAGACTTTGACCACCGCCTCGTTGGCCATCAGCCTGAAGAACGGCTTCAGGTCGATATCGGGAGCCAGCGGATCGATCAGTGCCGTCACGCCGGGAGCGGCCATCTGGATCAGGCACAGGATCGGCCAAAACGTCGTTTCTCGAATGAATTCGGTGTCGACAGTGACGAAATCCGACTTTTCGAAAGCGGCGAGAACGGTCTCGAGTTCTTTCTGGGTGGTGATGACGTGCATCAAATCGCTTTTGGCAGGAGTAAGGTCTTCCTAGATTTCAGCCGCCGGGGCTTTCGTCAAGCTTTGGCACCGCCATCATGAGGTTCCCGGACCGTCGGAATCGCCGTTTCTCCTGGCCAGCCGCGCGAAAACCGTCGAAGTGCGCAGGAGCGCAATGAAGCGGCCGCGCCTGCCCGCCGGCACCCCGGACCGGGCCTGCATGCGGTAGAGGATGACGGCGATGAAGATCGCATAGACCACCGCGCTGAATACAAACAGGGCGCCCGGTCCGAAATATTGCATCGCCGTCGAGGCGGCGAACGGGCCGCCGATCGCGCCGAAGGAATAGAACAGCATCAGCGCCGCGTTGATCAGCACGAACTCGCCGGTGTCGGCGCGGTCGTTGGAATGCGCCGCCGACAGCGAATAGAGCGGCATGGCGAAACAGCCGAAGATGAAGATGAAGATGAAGTTGAGCGCCGGATTGCTGCCGGCGATGAACACCAGCGCCAGCGCCGAAAACATCGCGCAGCACGTCGTCATCAGCAGCACCCGGCGCCGGTCCCAGCGGTCGGAGAGGTAGCCGAGCGGATACTGGATGATGGCGCCGCCGAAGATGCCGACGCTGACGAAGGTGACGACATCGGCGACCGACATGCCGATCTGCTCGGCATAAACCGGCGACAAGGTGCGAAAGGCGCTGTTGGTGACGCCGACGGCGATGCAGCCGAAGCAGCCCAGCGGCGAAATCCGCCAGACGCGCGCCAGGTCGAGCTTGACGTCCTCCGGCGGCGTCGGGTTGGAGCGGTCGCCGAGCGAAACCGGCACCAGCGACAGCGTGATCATCATCGACATGATAGCGAAAATTGCGAAACCGCCAGCGCCGAAGATCGGGATCAGGAACTGGGCTGATGTCACCGAACCGATGTCGACCATCCGGTAGATCGCCAGCACGCGTGCCCGATCGTGATTGCCGACGCCGGAATTCAGCCAGCTTTCGACGATGGTGAACAGCCCGGCGAAGCAGAAGCCGCCGGCAAGACGCACCGCGCACCACATCACCGGATCGATGACCAGCACCAGGAGCAAGGTGCCGACTGAGGCGATTGCCGCCAGCGCCGAAAATGCCCTGATATGGCCGACCGCCTTCATGATGCGGGTGATGGCAAGGCAGCCGAGCAGGAAGCCGGCGAAGTAGAAGGTGCCCATCAGGCCGATGTCGGAAGCCGAAAACCCTTCCTGCGCGCCGCGCAGCGCGATCAGCGTGCTCTGCAGCCCATTGCCGCC
Organism: Mesorhizobium sp. M7A.F.Ca.CA.001.04.2.1; assembly: GCF_003998485.1. Lineage (NCBI taxonomy): Bacteria > Pseudomonadati > Pseudomonadota > Alphaproteobacteria > Hyphomicrobiales > Phyllobacteriaceae > Mesorhizobium > Mesorhizobium sp. M7A.F.Ca.CA.001.04.2.1. The sequence continues at coordinate 9,078 of NZ_RZQT01000136.1, read as the reverse complement.
GAGCAGGATGCCTGCGGCGAGAAGAAGCGGGATCATCGGGCGGATGGAGGACATGAAGAGGCGATCACGTGTCGGTGATCTCTTCTTGAACCATCGCCTTGACCAATACCAGCGGCAATTCCCGGCAAACTACAGCGAGGATATGTCCAACTCTTCGTGGAAGGTCCAAACGCTTATGAACGGGCCGTCGTTTAGGTTCTTGCTATAGATCGTCATGATCACCTGTTGCCGTTGATCGTCGCGCGGAGGCAACTGACCGGTGATGAGCCGGAAACCGTCGGGATCTACGCCAACAGCGAATTGCTGTTCCGGGTCGATACGATCGTAGTCGATTATGAGCCGCGATCCGTCGAACTGCTCCCGCATCGATTCGTCGTTCGGAAAGTCACCGTCGGAGAGGGCTTTGAACCGCGCCCAATCGTCTATGCGAGCCGCGTCAAGCAGGTTGACGATGCGGCTGCGCTCTTGAGGTGTCAGAAAGAGCTTCTGGTTTTGCATATCCTGATCTCATTTGCCGTAAACGTAGCGGTAGAGGATATCGCTATCCATTGTGCCGCCCAAGTTTACAACGGATGTCCTGTCGAAGCCGCTTGCCTTGACAAATCCGGCCTCCCATGCGCTTTTCGCGCAAATTTTGAGGCCGGGCTTGATGCTTGGCCTGCAACCCAGCACCCCGGACTTTATCAATGACAATGCACCGTTACCGCAGCCATACCTGTGCCCAGTTGAGGAAGAGCGACGTTGGCTCGACCGTTCGCCTGTCGGGCTGGGTGCATCGCGTGCGCGATCATGGCGGCCTGCTCTTCATCGACCTGCGCGACAATTACGGCCTGACCCAGATCGTCGCCGATCCGGATTCGCCGGCCTTCAAGGTCGCCGAGACCGTGCGTGGCGAGTGGGTCATCCGTGTCGACGGCGAGGTCAAGGCGCGTTTGCCCGAGACGACCAATGCCAATCTGCCGACCGGCGAGATCGAGATCTTCGCCCGCGAGATCGAGGTGCTGTCGGCGGCCAAGGAACTGCCGCTGCCGGTGTTCGGCGAGCCCGACTATCCCGAGGATATAAGGCTGAAGTACCGCTTCCTCGACCTGCGCCGCGAGACGCTGCACAAGAACATCATTGCGCGTACCAAAATCATCGCGGAAATGCGCAAGCGCATGGGCGAGGTCGGCTTTACCGAATTCTCGACGCCGATCCTGACCGCGTCTTCGCCCGAGGGCGCGCGCGACTTCCTGGTGCCGTCGCGCATCCATCCCGGCACCTTCTACGCGCTGCCGCAGGCGCCGCAGCAGTACAAGCAGCTGATCATGGTGTCGGGCTTCGACCGCTATTTCCAGATCGCGCCCTGCTTCCGCGACGAGGACCCGCGTGCCGATCGTCTGCCGGGCGAATTCTACCAGCTCGACCTTGAAATGAGCTTCGTCGAGCAGGACGACGTGCTGTCGACCATGGAACCTGTCATGCGCGGGGTCTTCGAGACCTTCGCCAACGGCAAACCGGTGACGCAGAACTTCCAGCGCATTCCCTATGATGTGGCCATGCGCAAATACGGCTCCGACAAGCCGGACCTGCGCAACCCGATCGAGATGCAGGCCGTCTCCGATCATTTTCGCGATTCCGGCTTCAAGGTGTTCGCCAACATCCTGGCCAACGACCCGAAGGCCGAAGTGTGGGGCATTCCCGCCAAGACCGGCGGCAGCCGCGCCTTCTGCGACCGCATGAATTCCTGGGCGCAGGGCGAGGGCCAGCCGGGGCTGGGCTATATCTTCTGGCGCAAGGAGGGCGACAAGCTCGAAGGCGCCGGTCCGCTCGCCAAGAACATCGGCGAGGAGCGCACCGAGGCGATCCGCCTTCAGCTCGGCCTTGCCGACGGCGACGCCGCGTTTTTCGTCGCCGGCGATCCGAAGAAGTTCGTCTCGTTTGCCGGTGCCGCGCGCACCCGCGCCGGCGAGGAGTTGAACCTCGTCGATCGCGAGCGCTTCGAACTGTGCTGGATCGTCGACTTCCCGTTCTTCGAATGGAACGAGGAAGAGAAGAAAATCGACTTCGCCCACAACCCGTTCTCGATGCCGCAAGGTGGCATCGATGCGCTGAACGGCGAGGATCTGCTCGGCATCAAGGCGTTCCAGTACGACATGGTCTGCAATGGCTTCGAGATCGCCAGCGGCGGTATCCGCAACCATCTGCCCGAAACCATGGTCAAGGCGTTCGAGACGGTCGGCCTCGACCGTGCCACGGTCGAGGAGCGCTTTGGTGGCCTCTACCGCGCCTTCCAGTATGGCGCGCCGCCGCATGGCGGCATGGCTGCCGGCGTCGACCGCGTCGTCATGCTGCTGGTGGGCGCCAAGAACCTGCGCGAGATCACCATGTTCCCGATGAACCAGCAGGCCTATGATCTGTTGATGAATGCACCCTCGGAAGCGAGCCCGCAGCAGCTTCGCGACCTGGCGCTGCGCGTTGCCGTGCCCAAGAAGGACGCCTGATCGCGCGCTTTGGGCGATGCTTTAAAGAACCGCCCGAACCGATTCTTTCAATTCGCTAATCCGAAGAAAAAGCCCGGCATCGCTGCCGGGCTTTTCGCATAGCGAGATCGCTTCGATCAGTCTTCGTTGGCCTTGACGGTGACACCGAGCGTCTTGGGCAGATCGAGCGGGTTGGACATGGCGCCCGCCATGATCAGCGCGAACGGCACGGATGCCGGCGGCTCGGCCGAGATTTCGAGGCTCTTCGGATCGTCGAGGAATTTGCTGACCGCGGCCGTAACCTGCGCAGTCAGTTCCGGATTGTTGAGCTGCGCCATGCCGAACGGCACGATCGCCTTGGCCTGGTTGGCGATGTCCTTGCCGGACATGCCCTGCTGCTTGCCGACATAGTCCAGAACCTTGTTGGTCAGCGAATCGTCGTCGAAGCGGATCGAGGCGCTGTTGAACGAAAGCTGCTGCAACAGGCCGAGCATGGCCATGCCTTGCGCCGAATTGTCGGCGCCTTCCGGCTGTGCCGCCATCTTCTTCTGCATTTCCTGCAGCGACTTGATGAAGTCCAGCGTGTAGCCGCCGAGATTGAAGGTCATGCCGAGCGTGCCGGCATTCTCGACCGAGATGTCGTATTTCGACAGTGCCATCTTGCCGTCCGTGGGCTGCCAAGTGCCGGCCATTTCGAAATTGCCCGCGATGTTCTGGTAGCCGAGCGCGTTGATGACTTCCTTGGACTTGGGATCGTCCACCAGCGTCAGGTCGGCATTGAATTTTTCCGTGGTGGCGGTGAATTCCATCGCCTTGCCGTCCGCCGGCGGCGTGATTTCGATGGCAAGCCCGTCCATCGAGAAGGCGGTCTTGTCGGCGACCTTGACGGTCATGTTCGAGAGTTCGGCGGACTTGTACATCATCAGCGAGCCCAGCGGGCCGGTGGAACCGTCGGCCGGAACTGTCATGTCGTGGATGACGAAGGGGCTGAGGTCGAGGGTGACGCCGTCCTTGCTGTGTGTGAAGGCAGCCGTTGATACGGTGGCGATGTCATAGCCGCCATTTGCCTCGGTCACGCCTTCGAGTTTGACGTCGCCGATGGGAAGCGCTTCCTTCTCCGCCGCCGGTTTGATGGCAACGCCCTGCAGCACCATGCTGGTGTTGTCGCCGGTCACCCCGGTCCAGGTGATGTCGACACCTTGTGCGACAAGCGCTGCCTTCAGCCGGTCGGCCACTGCCGTATCCTGTGCGAGGGCCGCATTCAGCGGCAGCGTGAGCAAGAAGGTCGAAAAAGCCAGTTTCTTGAGAATTGAGCGTTTGATTGTCATCGCAAGGTCCCTGAGAGTGTCCTGAAATTGTTTTTTCAATTATTTGCGCCATCACCATTCCGTGACGAACTGGACCGGAAAAAGGCGTGTCCCGGCACATTGGTCAAAAATCGCGGTGAAAGGCAAACCCGATCCCACCGTCTTTGCGCAAACCGGTGAATTTGTCATGAAGAGCCGATAGCCGGATATCGTCGCGCTTGGCGATAGAGCCCGCATGTAACAGGCTGATGTTGGCCGACATCCGCTGGGGTATGGTTTCATGTTGCAGAAAGGCCGGTATCTCCGTCGGGCTCTTGCCGCGAATCACCCGCTCGGCTAGTCCGAGCCCATGGGAAAAAGGCTTTTGCCGCCTGAAAATGGCGGTGGCGATCACATCGAGCCGGTCGATCTGAAGAAGGCGCTGGAAGAGCGCTATCTGGCCTATGCGCTGTCGACCATCATGCACCGGGCGCTGCCCGATGTGCGCGACGGACTGAAGCCGGTCCATCGCCGCATCATGCACGCCATGCGCCTGCTGCGGCTCAACCCCGATCAGGGCTTTGCCAAATGCGCCCGCATCGTCGGCGAGGTGATGGGCAAGTTCCACCCGCATGGCGACCAGTCGATCTATGACGCGCTGGTGCGGTTGGCGCAGGATTTCTCGATGCGCTATCCCCTGGTCGACGGCCAGGGCAATTTCGGCAACATCGATGGCGATAACGCCGCCGCCATGCGCTACACTGAAGCGCGCATGACCGATGTGGCGACCGAACTTTTGTCCGGCATCACCGAGGATGCCGTCGATTATCGGCCGACCTACAATGAAGAAGACGAGGAGCCGGTGGTTTTGCCCGGCGCCTTTCCCAACCTTTTGGCCAACGGCTCGTCCGGCATCGCGGTGGGCATGGCGACATCGATCCCGCCCCACAACGCCGCCGAGCTTTGCGATGCCGCACTTCACCTGATCGAAAACCGGGACGCGCCGGTGGCGAAGCTGATGGACTTTGTCCAGGGGCCGGATTTCCCGACCGGCGGCATCATCGTCGACAGCCGCGCCTCGATCCTCGAAGCCTACGAAACCGGTCGCGGTGGCTTTCGCGTGCGCTCGAAGTGGTTCCAGGAGGACCAGGGCAGGGGCACCTGGAGCATCGTTGTCACCGAAATCCCGTACGGCGTGCAGAAGGCGCGGCTGATCGAGAAGATCGCCGAGCTGCTGATGGCGCGCAAGCTGCCGCTGCTCGAGGACATCAGGGATGAAAGCGCCGAGGACGTCCGCGTCGTGCTGGTGCCGAAGAGCCGTTCGGTCGATCCCGGCATCCTGATGGAATCGCTGTTCAAGCTGACCGAGCTCGAAAGCCGCTTCCCGCTCAACATGAATGTGCTGTCGCGCGGCAAGGTGCCCAACGTGCTGTCGCTGAAGGGCGTGCTGCAGGAGTGGCTCGAGCACCGCCGCGAGGTTTTGGTCCGCCGCTCGAAACATCGCCTCGGCGAAATCGAAAGACGGTTGGAGATACTTGCCGGCTACCTGATCGCCTACCTCAACATCGACGAGGTGATCAGGATCATCCGCGAGGAGGATGAGCCAAAGCAGGTCATGATGGCCCGCTGGTCGCTCACCGACACCCAGGCCGAAGCCATCCTCAACATGCGGCTGCGCGCTCTGCGCAAGCTTGAAGAATTCGAGATCCGCAAGGAATTCGACGGCCTGAGCGCGGAGAAAAAGCAGATCGAGGCACTGCTTGCTTCAAACGAGAAGCAGTGGGCGACGATCAAGTGGGAAGTCACCAACATCCGCGACAAGTTCGGTCCGGAGACCGAGCTCGGCAAGCGCCGCACCCAGTTCGCCGACGCGCCCGAGCATGATCTGACCGACATCGCCCATGCCATGATCGAGCGCGAGCCGGTCACCGTCGTCGTCTCGGAAAAGGGCTGGCTGCGGGCGATGAAGGGGCATCTGGCCGATCTCTCGACGCTGACCTTCAAAGAGGGCGACAGCCTCAAGCTCGCCTTCCATGCGCAGACCACTGACAAGGTGCTGGTCTTCACCACCGGGGGCAAGTTCTACACCATCGGCGCCGACCGGCTGCCTGGCGGGCGCGGCCATGGCGAGCCGATCCGCATCATCGTCGATATGGACAATGACCAGGACATCGTCACCGCCTTCGTTCACGATCCGAAGCGCAAGCTGCTGCTGGCCTCGCACGACGCCAACGGTTTTATCGTGCCGGAGGAGGAGGTCGTTGCCAACACCCGCAAGGGCAAGCAGGTGATGAACGTCAAGGCGCCGGACGAAGCCAAGCGCTGCATCCCGGTCACCGGCGACCATCTCGCCATCGTCGGCGAGAATCGCAAAATGCTGGTGTTCGCGCTCGCAGAGATTCCGGAGATGGGCCGCGGCAAGGGCGTGCGCCTGCAGAAATACAAGGATGGCGGCCTTCTCGATCTCAAGCCGTTCACGCTGGAGAGCGGCCTCTCCTGGCAGGATTCAGCCGACCGCACCTTCACAAGGTCGCGCGAGGAACTGGCTGAATGGATCGGCGCCCGTGCCTCGGCCGGACGCATGGTGCCGAAGGGATTCCCGAGGACGGGGAAATTTGGGTAGCGAGTGAAGCTGCCGATCCCCCCTCGTGGGGGAGATGCCCGGGGAGAGGGGGGCGCTGTCCCGCCGACGGTCGAGTTCACAGATACTCGATTGGTTTGCGGCCCACGGTCCAAATCCAAGGCCGCGATCCTTCACACCCCCCTCTGTCCTGCCGGGCCTCCCCCACGAGGGGGGAGATTGGCAGCTTCACCATCTCATTTGGACTATCGTCACGATTGCTGCACTATATCAGTGCATAGACAGGAGGGGTGTTTGGGAGAGCCAGGCGTTTGAAGGAAGCAAGAATCCAGAAACCGGAACGGCAGCAGCGCCTCTTCGGCCTGTCGACGCCGCTCAGGGCAGCCGTCATCCCGCCGCTGTCGGCGGCACGCTGGCTGCTGGTGCTGATCGTTGCCGCCGGCGTCTATTTCTTCCACGGCTTCCTGTTTCCGGTGCTGGCGGCGCTCGTCATCGCTTTCGCCAGCTGGCCGCTCTACCGCCGCCTGCTTGTCGCGGTCGGCGGCAACCGCACCATCGCCGCGACCTTCGCCATCCTGTTCATCCTCGCCTTCCTGGTGATCCCGATCGCGCTCGCCGGCACCTATGCGATCAACGAGGTCCGCGAATGGGTCGCCTGGGCGATCGAGACCAACCGCCACGGCGCGGTGACGCCACACTGGATCGCCACCATGCCTGTCGTGGGCGAGTGGCTGAACGAACAGTGGACCACCAATTTCGGCCATCCCGGCGGCATTGGTGAGCTGATCCAGCTGGTCAGCGGCGCTAATATCGGCAGCATCTATCGTGGCGTGCTGGCCGCAGGCGGCAGTGCTTTCGGCCTGCTGTTGACGCTGCTGTTCATGATGATCGCGCTGTTCTTCGCCTATCGCGACGGCGAGCACTTTGCCGGCCAGGTCGACCGTCTCGGCGAGCGCATCCTGCCGGCCAGATGGGAGCGGATCTCGCGCGTCGTGCCGGCGACGATCTCGTCGACGGTGACCGGCATGACCGTCATCGCCATCGGCGAGGGCCTGGTGCTGGGCATCGCCTACTGGCTGGCCGGCGTGCCGTCGCCGGTCACACTCGGCGCCCTGACCGGCGTCATGGCGCTCATCCCGGGCGGTGCACCGCTGTCGTTCACGCTGGTCTCGATCTACCTCGCCGCCAGCGGCTCGCCGATGGCCGGGCTGGCGCTGTTCCTCTGGGGGGCGGTCGAACTGTTCATCGTCGACAAGACATTGCGCCCCAAGCTCGTCGGTGGCCCGATAAAACTGCCCTTCCTGCCGACTTTTTTCGGTCTGATCGGCGGCGTCAAGACCATGGGGTTTCTCGGCCTGTTCATCGGCCCGGTGCTGATGGCCCTGCTGGTGGCTATCTGGCGCGAATGGCTGCGCGAGGTGGAAATGGCGGAAGACGTCGTTCCCGATGGCGTCGCCGAGATCGAAGGCAGCCCGCCGCAGATCGAAATTGTCGCCGAGAAAAAGGCCCGGGCATGATCTTCGGGATCCAAGCGCGACTCACCTGACGTCGGTCTACGCATGTTTTTGCGATTTGTTCTGCCAAGAATTATTGAGGGAATGCAGGCGCGCGAAGGTTTTTTTGGCGCTGCCTACGAATTGCGAGGCCAACCTGATATCGATCAACACACGTTAGATCGGCTGGAAGATAGTCTCGCCTGGTTTCGACAGAACCTTGCGGTACCGCCACGTTTCAACCTCTCAAGATCGAAAGGTTTTTACCGGAAACAGACGACCCAAGGATTAAGCTGGTTCAAGCCAACGGCAACGGACCATTTGGCAAGGGCTTATGACCTCGCGGCGCTCCTTGGGCGGCATGGGCATCATGTCGAGGTCATGAAGAGTTCCCGTCTGGGATATGTTGTTTACGAGGACGAATACCAGATAATCGCAGAGCCTTTTTCAGATACGGCAACGCGTTGATTGCGCTTGCGTGCGCTGCAGGTCTGGAACGACTGCCGTCCACTCTCTAGGCCGGGTGAGCGACGGCGAGCGTCGCTCGGCGCTTGCGGCCCTCATGCAGTTGCCACAGCGAATGCGCAGTCAGCGTGACGATCAGGATCCCGCCGCCGATCAGGCTGTTGCGGGTCGGTGCCTCGGCAAAGATCATCCACACCCAGACCGGCGCCAGCACCGTTTCGAGCAGGTAGAACATCGCCACTTCCGGTCCTGAAATGTATTTCGGCCCGGCGGCAAGGCAGAAGAACGAGATCGGCATGATGATGGCGCCGTTGAAGACGATCCACCATGGCGCGTTCACATGAAAGCCTTCGCCTGACACCATGAAGACCGCCAGCGCGAGCGGCAGAAGGACGCCGACGAGCGAGGTGAATCCCATGTCCTTGCCGCTGGCGCGCGAGATGGTGATGGCCACCGCGATGAAGAAGGCCGAGCACAGCGCCATGAAATCGCCGAACAGCTTGCCGGTGCCGACCGAGCCGCCGACGATGACCAGCACGCCGAGGATCATGATCGCCATCGCCGCGATGGTCACCAGCCGCGGCCTCTCGCGCAGGAATATCCAGGACAGCAACCCCGCAAAGACGGTGTTGAAGGCCAGGATGAACACCAGGTCGGCGGTCGAGGTGTGGTAGACGGCGGTGACGAAGGTGATCCCGGTCAGCCCGTAGCATATCGCCACGATCAGGCCGGACCAGCCGGGGATCAGCGGCGGGGCGTTTCGGCTGAGTGCCCGCCAGACCGACCAGATG
>NZ_RZQT01000135.1:0-16263 GCF_003998485.1 Mesorhizobium sp. M7A.F.Ca.CA.001.04.2.1 | reverse complement strand
ATGGTGCCTGGCGCCATCGTGCCGTTTCCGGGCGGCATTGCCCGTTCGGGTTCCAAGATCGGTGGCAAATACAAAGGCATGATCGCCTCGGCCAACGAAGCCTACGCGCCGACACTGCGCGGCGTCGTCGCGAGTGAACTCGGTCCCGACATCAACGCCGTCCTGGAAATCGTCATCGATGGTGAGACCAATGATGCAGTTGCCGCCGCGATGAAGGCCGGCATCAAGGCTGTCATAGATCTCGGCCCGAAAAGAGGCGCGGTTCGGATCAGCGCCGGCAATTACGGCGGCAAGCTCGGAAAATTCATCTACTCGCTGAAGGATATGCTGCCATGAAGGCGCTGACCTTCACCCTGGTTGCCGAGCCGGCGGAGCGCCTTGACCTATCGCCGCTGACGCCGGAGCGGCTGGCCGGAATCGAAAGGCGCGACGTCGAAAGAATCCAGATCGGCATGTCGAAGCACGGATCGAAGGTGGGCGACATTTTTCGCGTCGCCGGCAGCGATCCGACATACATCGTGTTCGAAGGCGGAAGCACGCGCCTCGACCTTGTGGCGCAAGGCATGCGGGGTGGGTCGGTTCGCCTCGTTGGCAATGCCGGCGCCCAGGCCGGGCGCGCCATGCGCGGTGGCAAGCTCACGATCGAAGGCAATGCGGGTCCACACGCCGGCTCCGGCATGCGCGGCGGCAGGCTTGAGATAACAGGCAATGCCGGCGACCACCTCGGTGCGCCGCTCGTCGGGGAACTGGCCGGCATCAACGGCGGTGTTTTGATCGTCAGGGGCAAAGCGGGCGCCTTCGCCGCGGACCGCATGCGGCGCGGCCTGATCGCGGTGCTGAAAGGCTCCGGCGACCATGCAGGTAGCCGTATGATCGCCGGCACCCTGGTGGTGGCCGGTGGCACCGGTGAGATGCCCGGCTATCTGATGCGTCGCGGTTCGATCCTTCTCGATCGCGCGCCGGCACGCATGTCGCCGAGCTTCGTCGAATGCGGCGCACCCGAAAGCGTCTTCGCCGCCATCATCGATCGTCATCTGATCGCCGAGGGCATTTTGAAACGGCCGCTTCTGGGGAACGCACCGCGCAAATATGGCGGGGATAACGCAGTGCTCGGAATGGGCGAGGTTCTTTTTCCGCGCTGAGATCCGTCGACACAGGAACCATACGATGGCAGGACGCAAGTGCTTGCCGCTGGGGTAGTGGTGGGGCCGACCGTCATTCGACCTCCAACGTGGAGAACACATGAAAATCATCTCTCAAACGAAAGCCCATGGCGGCGTGCAGGGCGTCTATTCCCATTTGTCGACGAGTTGCCGTTGCGACATGACTTTTGCCGTTTTCATACCTCCGCAGGCGCGGGAGGCGCCTTGTCCCGTTGTGTGGTATCTCTCAGGCCTGACGTGTACCCACGCCAATGTAATGGACAAGGGCGAGTACAGGCGCATGGCCGCCGAGCTCGGCCTGATCGTCGTTTGTCCCGACACCAGCCCGCGCGGGGCCGACATTCCGGATGAAAAAGACAACTGGCAGTTCGGCTCCGGCGCCGGCTTCTATCTCGATGCGACGCAAGAGCCTTATGCGAAGAACTATCGTATGTATTCCTATGTCGCCGAGGAGTTGCCGGCCCTCATCGCGGCTGAATTTCCAGCCGATATGGCGCGCCAGGCAATCTTTGGCCATTCGATGGGCGGGCATGGCGCGCTGACGATTGCCTTGAAGAATCCGCAACGTTTCAAGAGCTGCTCGGCGTTCGCCCCGATCGCCCAGCCAAGCACCGCCGGCTGGTCGAAACCGGCCTTTGAGAAGTATCTCGGCAAGGATGAGGCCTCGTGGCGAAGCTGCGACGCGACGTCGCTCATCGACGACGGATACCGTTTCCCCGAATTTTTGGTGGATCAGGGAACGTCGGATGGATTTCTTGACGACGGGCTGAGGCCTTGGCTGCTTGAGGCGGCCTGCGCCAAAGCAGGTATTCCGCTAAAGCTGCGGATGCAGGATGGATACGATCACTCGTATCTTTTCATCTCCAGCTTCATGGACGACCATCTGAGATGGCATGCTGAGAGGCTTTGATCTGGGCAGGCCGAAGGCATGGCCAGATGCAAACAAGTTATTGCGACGCCTTACACCGAGAGCGCCGCGCTTGCCGCCGTCAAACGCTACACATCCCTGGATTGCGAAAATACTGAAAGCACTGGCCAGCCCCGATGAGGTTCCCGACCCACCCTGCGGCTGCTGGGGCGAAATGCCTGATGGCATCCAGTATTTCGAAGTACCCTTGGGCGAGGGTCGGAAGCTGCTGTTCGTCCGCATCGGCCAGGACGAGCTGTTGTTTGACAAGCAGACGCTAAGGGTGTTGCCGGCGAGTTAGACGCCCGGACCAGAGCCTGATCCGGATCGAGTGGAGGCCTGCCTCTATGCCTCTACGTATTCCGCGAGGCTGACACCCTTGGGCACATCCAGCCCGTCGGCTCGCAAACCTTCGATGTGAAAGCGTATTGCATCGCGAATCTCGGTTTCCACTTCAGGCACAGTGGCACCTGTCGCGATGCAGCCGGGTAGGTCCGGCACATAGGCAGAAAAATTATTTCCTGCTTTTTCAATCACCACCGCGTAACGCATGTCATCACTCCTTCAAACCTGACTGCTTGAGGATGCTGTTCAGTGTTCCTGGCGCAACCTCTTCAGACGGCTTGCCAGCCACGGTGACGCGGCCGGCTTTGACTTCATGCTTATATTGGCGATGGCTGCCCTTGTTGCAACCAGATACCAGCCATCGGCCTCCAGCAGGCGAATGATCTCGCGAACTGTAAGCCGAGGTGGCACTAGATCTCAGCTGCACCCGCTCGTCGAGCCACACGTATCGCACTTCTCGCAGGTCCCGTTCCGCACCATCGTAAAATTCTGGCACTCGGAGCAGGAATTGCCGGTGTAGCCCTGGAGCAGCGATTTGGCGCGGCGGTCGTTGGCGAGTTTTTTTGCTTCGGCCGCCTCGACGGCCGCGGCGTCGGTGAACAGCGCAGCCGTGGTATCGGAGGCAGCACCCGCCGCTTCCTCGAAGGCGATGTCCTCGGCCAATTCCTTTGCCCGCTCCTCATAATCGCGCTTGTAGGCGACCGCTTCGTCGCTGGCGGGTTTCAGCGCCAGCACGTTGGAGCCGGAGAAGGCGGTCGGTGCCGAGCGGGCAGGGGCGCCCGATGGGGCCGCAAAGCCTTTCGGATCGTTGCCGCTGACGCGCGACACCAGCTTCACCGGCGAGGCGCCACGGGTCAGGCCCTTGGAGACCGCATCGGTCTTGCCTTCGCTGATGCCACGGCCAAGTGCGGTGTTGGAAAAGTCCGACTGGTCGACATGGGCGAGATCGTTGCGGCCGAGGTAGGAGATCGCCAGCTCGCGGAACACGTAGTCGAGGATCGACGTCGCGCTCTTGATGGCGTCATTGCCCTGCACCATGCCGGCCGGCTCGAACTTGGTGAAGGTGAAGGCGTGCACATATTCGTCGAGTGGCACGCCATATTGCAGGCCCAGCGAGATGGCGATGGCGAAGTTGTTGAGAAGGCCACGCAAAGTCGCGCCTTCCTTGTTCATGTCGATGAAGATCTCGCCGAGACGGCCATCGTCATATTCGCCGGTGCGCAGGAAGATGGTGTTGCCACCGATCTTGGCTTTCTGCGTGTAACCCTTGCGGCGGCCGGGCAGCTTTTCCTGCTCGCGCGACACGCGCTCGATGATGCGCTCGACGATCCGCTCGGTGATCTGTGCGGCACGTGCTGCCGCAGGTGCGGCGAGCAGCTGCTCGACGGCTTCATCCTCGTCGTCCTCGCCATCGGCGAGCAGCGAGGAATTGAGCGGCTGCGACAGTTTCGAGCCGTCGCGGTAGAGCGCGTTGGCCTTCAGCGCCAGCTTCCACGACAGCATGTAGGCGCCCTTGGCGTCTTCCACCGTCGCATCGTTGGGCATGTTGATGGTCTTTGAGATGGCGCCGGAGATGAAGGGCTGTGCCGCCGCCATCATCTGGATGTGGCTGTTGATAGACAGCGAGCGCTTGCCGATCTTGCCGCACGGGCTGGCGCAGTCGAAAACCGCCAGGTGTTCGGCCTTGAGGAAGGGCGCGCCTTCCAGCGTCATGGCACCGCAGACATGGATGTTGGCGGCCTCGATGTCCTTGCGGGAGAAGCCGAGCGCCGGCAGCATCTCGAACGAGAAATCGTTGAGCTGCTCGTCGGTGAAGCCGAACGTCTCCTTCACCCAGTCAGCGCCGAGCGTCCACTGGTTGAAGACGAACTTGATGTCGAAGGCCGACTTCAAGGCTGCGTTGAGCGCCGCGATCTTCTCGTCGGTGAAGCCCTTGGCCTTGAGCGCGCCGGGGTTGATCGCGGGCGCCTGGTTGAGGTTGCCGTGGCCGACCGCATAGGCTTCCATTTCGGCGATCTGGGCTTCGGAATAGCCGAGCGTGCGCAGCGCTTCCGGCACGGCGCGGTTGATGATCTTGAAATAGCCGCCGCCGGCCAGCTTCTTGAACTTCACCAGCGCGAAGTCGGGCTCGATGCCGGTGGTGTCGCAATCCATGACCAGGCCGATCGTGCCGGTCGGCGCGATGACGGTCGCCTGCGCGTTGCGGTAGCCATGCTCCTCGCCGAGTTCGATGGCGCGGTCCCAGGCGGCCTTGGCGTGGGTTGCAAGGTCCTGCTGCTTCAGGTCGGAAGCGACGAGCGGCACCGGGTTGACGGCGAGCTTCTCGTAGCCCTGCTTCTCGCCATAGGCGGCACGGCGATGGTTGCGCATGACGCGCAGCATGTTCTGCGCATTGCGGTCGTAGTCGGCGAAGGCGCCGAGTTCGCCGGCCATCTCGGCCGAGGTGGCATAGGCCATGCCGGTCATGATCGCGGTGAGTGCGGCGCAGATCGCGCGGCCTTCGTCGGAGTCGTAGGGAATGCCCGACGTCATCAGCAGGCCGCCGATATTGGCATAGCCGAGGCCGAGCGTGCGGTATTCGTAGGACTGCTTGGCGATCTCCTTCGACGGGAACTGCGCCATCATGACGGAGATTTCGAGCACGATGGTCCAAAGCCGCACCGTGTGCTCGTAGGCTGCGATGTCGATCGTGCCGTCGGCGTTGCGGTAGGGCAGCAGATTGATCGAGGCGAGATTGCAGGCCGTGTCGTCGAGGAACATGTATTCGGAGCACGGGTTGGACGCCCGGATCGCACCGGCCGAAGCGCAGGTGTGCCAGTCGTTCATCGTCGTGTTGAAATGCAGGCCCGGATCGGCCGACGCCCAGGCGGCGTAACCGATCTTTTCCCAGAGATCCCTGGCCTTCAGCGTCTTCAGCACCTTGCCGTCCTTGCGGGCGGTCAGGTGCCAGTCGGCATCGTCCTCGACGGCACGCAGGAAATTGTCCTTCAGCGACACCGAATTGTTGGAATTCTGGCCCGAAACCGTAAGGTAGGCGTCCGAATCCCAGTCTGTGTCGTAGGTCTTGAACGACATCGAGCTATAGCCCTGCTTGGCGAACTGGATGACGCGGTAGATGTAGTTCTCCGGCACGGCCGACTTCTTGGCCGCCTTGATCTCGCGCTTCAGCGCGGAGTTGATCGACGGATCGAAGCAGTCGTCGCCATTGCCTTCGCAGTTGACGCAGGCCTTCATGATCGCTTCGAGATGCTTCTTCACGATCTTGGAGCCGGTCACCAGCGAGGCGACCTTCTGCTCTTCATTGACCTTCCAGTCGATGAATTCCTCGATATCGGGGTGGTCGGCGTCGACAATGACCATTTTCGCGGCACGGCGCGTCGTGCCGCCCGACTTGATGGCGCCCGCCGCGCGGTCGCCGATCTTGAGGAAGCTCATCAGGCCCGACGAGCGGCCGCCACCGGACAGTTTTTCGCCTTCGCCGCGCAGCAGCGAGAAGTTGGAGCCGGTACCGGAGCCGTATTTGAACAGGCGCGCTTCACGCACCCACAGATCCATGATGCCGCCCTCGTTGACGAGGTCGTCCTGCACGCCCTGGATGAAGCAGGCATGCGGCTGCGGATGCTCGTAGGAGGATTTCGACTTGGTCAGCTTGCCGGTGAACGGGTCGACATAGAAGTGGCCCTGGCTCGGCCCGTCGATGCCATAGGCCCAGTGCAGGCCGGTGTTGAACCATTGCGGCGAGTTCGGCGCGACGCGCTGGGTGGCCAGCATGTAGGCAAGCTCGTCACGGAAGGCGCGTGCGTCTTCTTCCGACGCCTTGAAGTAGCCGCCCTTCCAGCCCCAATAGGTCCAGGTGCCGGCAAGGCGGTCGAAGACCTGGCGGGCGTCGATCTCGGAACCGTAGCGCTCGGCTTCCGGCAGCTTGGCGAGTTCCGCCTCATCGGCGACGGAGCGCCACAGGAAGGAGGGGACGTCGTTCTCTTCGATCTTCTTCAGGCGCGCCGGAACACCGGCCTTGCGGAAATATTTCTGTGCCAGGATATCGGCTGCGACCTGGGAGAACTGCGCCGGCACGTCGATATTGTCCAAGCGGAACACCACCGAGCCATCCGGATTCTTGATCTCCGAAAGCGCCTTGCGGAATTCGATCTCCGCATAGGCGGACTGTCCTGGCTTGGTGAAACGACGCTCGATGCGCATTGGTCCGGTCCCTTTTGTCTATATGTAGCGCTTTTCCCCAGGGATTTCTGCCCCCGATGCGAAACGCGCATGTCCGCCGTCTGCCGGCGTTCGAAAACGGCCGGCTCTCCATTTCGCAGCCTCCGCCGGCCCTGCTGGTCAAACTCCTTGCGAAGTGCCTGTCCAACGTGCCGACGAACCCACGGGTCCCTCAAAACTGATTTTTTTCCGATTCCCTCGGTCGAGGGAAATTCACACTATCTAGCGTCGAACCTACCTGCAAACACTAAATATAGTATTAACAGACAATTTATTCAAGCCCGACAATTGTCCCTATCGACCCCAACCGCCCCACAATTCCAACGCTTCCGCCGGCCTCGTAACCAGGCGGAAATGCGAGCAAAACGCACATAATCCGGGAAAAAGACCGGGCTCAGAACTTTCCGGTCGCACTCTCAACAGGAGCGCATGGCCTATAAAAGGCGACTCGTTTTGCGCCGTCAAGGATTCGTTTGCGTAGCTTTTGTGACCCCAACATCTTGTGTGTCACATATGTGGATAACGGGGATAGAATGCGGTGCGGCGATGGCAATTTTGCCGTCACCAGGCAATCCGGACGCGGCAACGATCCAAAGCGTCGTGCCTGAATGGATCAGCCGTAGTGCAGCCTGGGTTTTGGCTCGGTGCCGGTGAACTGCACCCCGATACGGTCATTGCGACGCCAGCGGACCTCGCACCGATAGGCAATGCCGTCGAGCGGCACATAGAGAAGGAAGCGATCGGGAACCCGGGCTTCCAGCGGTATCTTCAGTTCGGCTCCGCCTTCGTGTTGATTGCGCAGCGTGCAGCCGACTTCCGAATTCGAAATTCCGGTGATGATCGACCCGCCCTTGAGCACGCGCGGACGATGCTCGCGCTCAGGCTCGTCGGACTCGTTTGGAATTGGATTTGCGGGATTCGCCATCGATCAAAAAATACCAGAGCTGCCGAATCCTACCTTTGATTCCTTAGCAAAGCATTCATGTCGATGCGCGGCAACGCGTGTCCAGCCTTTGCAAGCCAGTCCCGTTTTGCAAAGAGCGCGGTGTGGCCGCCCGTCAGGAGAAGCTGTGCGGGTCGGCGCAGAAATAGGCGATGATCTGGCAAAGGTCGGGTTCGTTGACCATGCGCACCGCTTCGCTTGCGCGGACCCATTTGCGGGTGCGTGAGCGTTTTTCCTTCCAGCGGTCCGCGACTTTGTCGACATGCAGCGGAAACACCAGGACCTCGCACGGGACTTCTTCGCCGGAAGCCAGCGCCTTGGCGTAGAAGTAACGGCCGGCTTCAAGATGAGAGACACGGCCGCGCAGCCCGGCCTCCTCGCCGGCTTCGCGCGCCGCGGCCTCGCAGAGCGGCTCCCTGGCCTCTGGCCAACCCTTGGGCAAAACCCAACGGCCGGTATCGCGGCTGGTGATCAGCATGATTTCGACGCCGTCTCCCGTGTCGCGCCAGGGCAGGGCGGCAACCTGCAGGCGGCACGGCGCGGTGCCGAAGAGCCGTCGGACCCTTTCGGCCAGATGATTGTGTGTCGTTGGCCTCGTCAACATCGAAGAAGCTAGCCCCAGCCTCCGGAATCGTTTGCCGTCTCACGAATCTTACGGCTAATTGTCGGCAATAAAAGTAAAAAATTTCATTCGCCTGGCCAATTTCCGCCAATAGACGTCGATTTCGCGAAATATCCGGCTCTGCCGGATGTGTTTGCGAAAGCAAATCCATCCCCGGTGCAAGCTGCTGGTCTGTAACAGGGTAGTTGCGAATCAGCCGGCGTGGTCGTCGGCGATCGGCTTCTGGTAGGTGAAGCCCATATCCCACGGGAAATAGATCCAGGTGTCCTGGCTGACTTCGGTGACGAAAGTATCGACCAGCGGCCTGCCTTTCGGCTTGGCATAGACGGTGGCGAAATGCGCCCTGGGCATCATCGCGCGCACGATGCCCGCCGTCTTGCCGGTGTCGGTCAGGTCGTCGATGATCAGCACGCCGGCGCCGTCTTCGGCGAGCAGGGCAGGGGTGATCTCCTTGAGGACCTGCAGCTGCCCCTGGCTGGTATAATCGTGATAGGAGGCGACGCAGACGGTTTCGATGACGCGGATGCCAAGTTCACGCGAGATGATCGCCGCCGGCACCAACCCGCCTCGCGTGATGCAGACGATCGCTTTCCATTGCCCCTTGTTGGCGCCGGCAAGCCGCCAGGCGAGTGCGCGAGCGTCGCGATGGAACTGGTCCCAGGAGACCGGAAAGGCTTTTTCGGGAAGGGACATGTCGCGCACTCCACAGCACGCGGGGATCGCGCGCAAGAAAACAGGGGAATGCGCGCGGAATTAGCTGGAAAGCCCCCATCTTGGCAAGAGCAGGGGCCTTGGCAAGGCAAGGGCCAGCGATCGCTGTGGGCTTACCGCGACAGGAAGGCTGCCACCGGCGCGGTGCGCAGCACGCTGCGCGTCACGCCGCCGAACAGAAGCTGGCGCAGCCATGAATGGCTGTAGGCGCCGAGCACCAGCAGATCGGCGCCGGTTTCCGCGATCCTGGTCTGGATGATGTCATCGACCGAACTGCCGCCCGACTGCTGCACCGAGACGCTGACGGTGGCGCCGTGGCGCGACAGCGCCGCCGCGATTTCGGCGCCGGCGGCCTCCGGGCTGTCGTCGAGCGTTTCAGGAGGGTCGATAACCAATATGTCGGTCTTCTCGGCTTCGATGATGAAGGGCAGCGCGTCGAAGGCGGCGCGCGCCGCTTCCTTGCTGCCGTTCCAGGCGAGCAAGACGCGTTTGAAGGTGGTGATCAGCGGACCCTCGTGCGGCACCACCAGCACCGGCCGGCCGGCATCGTAGACCAGCGTGTCAACGTCCGCGCTGGAATCGCCGCCCGTTTCGCGCTGCGCTGCTATGATCAGGTCGGCGGCCCGCACGCTCGAAATCCCGGTCAGCGCACTGTCACCCGAAAAGCTCTCCAGGCTTCGCCACTCGAAGGAAAGACCGGAATCCTCGATATGCCTGAGAAACAGCGTCCTCAATTTCTCGGCCCGTTCCCGGTTCATGTCTGCCGAAACCTGCAGGAATTCGGTGTCGGGAAAGCCTGTGGCAGAGGTGTAGGGCACGGGAAGCGTTTCGGCGTGGATGCCGACCAGATGGCTCTGGAACCGGGTGGCGAGCGGAATGGCGCAGTCGAGCACGCGCTCGGCGTCCTGCTCGTTCTGCAGAATGGCGACGATGGTTTTGAATCGCATGACAATCCCTCAGTTCACGAGCTGGCGAACTCGTGCCGGGGAAACGTTGCAGCGTCGTGCTTTGTTCCGGTCTGGACCAGATCAGCCGGGATTGCTGGCGAAGCCGGCGACCATCGCCTCGACATCGGCGCGGGCAGCGTCCAGCGCCTCCTGGCTGCGGGCACGCACGACCAGTTCGGTCCAGAACTTGCCATCGCCATATTTCGGATAGGAGCCGATGATCGTATCGGGATGCGCTTTCTGGATATCACCCAGCGGCCCCCCGATGAGGCCTTCGCCGAACGGGCAGGGCACGGTCGCCGACAGCATCTTTGTGCCGGCCTTCAGCGTCGGCACGACATTGTCGAGCATGGTCTGGAAAATCGACGGCACGCCAGCCATGACGTGGACGTTGCCGATGCGGAAGCCAGGCGCGACCGACACCGGATTGTCGATGAGATCGGCGCCGCGCGGCATCCGTGCCATGCGCTTGCGGGCCTCGGTATATTCGATGCCGCGCGCGGCATAGCTTGCTTCCAGCATCGCATAGGCCCGGGCATCGTATTCGCAAGGCACGCCAAAGGCCTTGGAGATGGAATCGGCCGTGATGTCGTCATGCGTCGGCCCGATGCCGCCGGTGGTGAACACATAAGTGTAGCGCGCGCGCACGGCGTTCACCGCCGCGATGATCTCGTCTTCCTCGTCCGGGACGATGCGCACTTCCTTCAGGTCGATGCCGATCGCCGTCATGACGTCGGCGAGATGGCCGATGTTCTTGTCCTTGGTGCGGCCGGACAGAATCTCATCGCCGATGACGAGCATGGCGGCGGTCACGATTTCAGGCATGGGAAGCTCCGGCAAGCGAGTGGCCCGGGAAGGCGAGTGGTCTGAGATAGCGCGGCGCAGCGGTGGCCGCAATGTCATCTCCGCGGCGCCGGCTTCCCTGCCCGACTACATGACCGCCGGAGGTGGATGGCTCGGTCGAAGCCAACTCGTTTCCACACCATGTTCTGCGATGACGTGGCGGTCGAGCAAGATCTCGGTCACATCGACGGGTGCTATGACAAGGGGCACTTGCCGGAATTCATGGCCCCGGAGCAAACCGCCGCATCCATCGAGCGCATCGCCGGCCGGGCTGATCGGGGCCTCACCTCAGCTTCACGACAATTTCAAGGAACCATTCGGCTGACTACCGGGTTTTATGAGTGTCGCACCAAGGCGGCTAAGATACGGAGTGATTCAATGGTTACAAAACTTCTCGCAGCATCCGTCCTGACGATTGGTCTCGCCACATCGGCGATGGCGCAGTCACTGGACGACAGGTACTCAAACAATCATGACTGGTGGCTGTTCGGTAACAACGACCAGACAACTGTCGACCCCTACACCACGGGAAGCATCAGTGACGGCTCCGGGTTGAACACCCAAGGCAACACCGGCGCTATTGGCCCATGTGCCCACAACACACCAGGCCCGGACGCTAACGCAGGGCAAAACGTCAACGATCAGTATTGCGGCAAATAGCCAGAACGCGATTTCCGAAAAGCGCACGCCGATTTTCTGGAAATCCATGTTCGAGGGCTAGTCCGCAAGGACAGCCGCTGGCCGCTGGCGCGTCCTCTCTCCGGACGGCGCTGCGGTCGGCGCTCCGTCGGACCGCTCAACATCAACCGCGATACCGAATCAATCCGAGACTTCTGTCTGCGGCCGGTCGCGGCCGTCGGCCAGTTCCTCATGCCATTTTCCATCGGCGTCCTCATACTGGATGCCGTCCGTCGCTCCGGCGACCTGCTGCTCGGCCGAGGCGATTTCGGCGGCGCGCAACGCGTCCTGATGCGTGGGAAACGTCTCGGAAAAGGTCGCTCCGACCTTGTAGGCCCAGCCGCCGTCATGTTCGACGATCTTGTAAGTCAGCTTCGCCATGAAAAACCTCCGGTTGAAAGGTCCGTCTGCTCAATGCAGTCGGTCGTCGGGCAGTCTGTCGTCGGGCACCAGCACTTCCGATTCCTTGGCGGCTTCAATCAGCGCCCGGCGCGCATCTGCTGTCGAACGATAACCTTCCAGCACTTTGAGGCAAGTGTCGAGGGCATCACGATGGCGCGGGCCGCGATTGAGCGGCCACACCGTCATCAGGCACTCCGCGGCCTCCTGGGCGCTGCGGATGTGGCGATATTTGCCGACGTGGCCAAGTTCGACGACGACCGGCACTTCAAAAGGTTTGTTGTCCATCATGGCCGCAACGCAAAGCAGCCAATTTGGTTGCAACCATGGCCGTCAGCCTGCGCCCAAACGTCTCAGAGGCTGTTTGAAGGCTCTACAGCGCCGTGTCGGGAGCGCGAACCGTTCAGCCCGCCGCCTTCATCCAATGCTGCATCGTGGTCACCGAACGGGCAAGTTGTGGCGCCGGGTGGATTGTCTCGCTGAATGTCGCCGCCGCACGCCACCCCCAGCGCGGATCAGCCAGGAAGGCCCGCGCCAGCGCCACCATGTCGGCGCGGCCCTCGGTGACGATCGCTTCGGCCTGTTTGGGGTCGTCGATCAGGCCGACGGCGCGGGTCGGAATATCAGCGCCCTTGCGCACCGCCTCCGCCAGATGCACCTGATAGCCGGGGCCGGTGGGCAATTTCTGCAACGGCGAATTGCCGCCGCTCGAACAGCAGAGATAGGCAACGCCCTCGTCCTTCAGCGCTTTGGCCACTTCGATCGCGTCCGCCACGTCGAAGCCGCCGTCGACCCAATCCTTCACCGACAGCCTTGCGCCGAGCATCAGCTTTGGCACCGCCTTGCGCACCGCCTTGGTGATTTCGACGGCAAAACGCATGCGGTTTTCCAGCGCGCCACCCCAGCGGTCCGTGCGCTGGTTGGACAAGGGCGACAGGAACTGGAAGATCAAATAGCCATGCGCGGCGTGCAGTTCGAGGAAATCGAAGCCGGCGCGTTCGGCTCGCCTTGCCGCCTCGGCGAAGCGCTCGATCAGCTGTAGGATCTCCTCGTCCTCCAGAGCGTGCGGCACGTTCCAGCCGGTGTCGTAGGGGATGGCCGAGGCGGAGACGGTCTGCCAGGGATCCTCGTTTGGCTTCAGTGGCCCGCCGCCCTCCCACGGCTTGCGGTTCGAAGCCTTGCGGCCGGCATGGGCGAGTTGGGAGCCGAATTTCGTGCCGGGTGCGGCGACGCGTCGTGCAGCGTCCAGCGCGCGGCGGGCGGCCGCTTCATTGTCTTCGGAGTAAAGGCCGAGGCAGCCATGGGTGATACGCCCGCGCCGCTCGACATCGGTCATCTCGACCGTGACCATGCCGGCGCCGGACATTGCGAGGTTCATCCAGTGATGGAGATGCCAGTCGCTGGCCGAGCCGTCCTCGGCGGAATACTGGCACATCGGCGCGACGGCGATGCGGTTGGGGAAGGTGAGGCCGTCGAGAGTGATCGACTGGAAAAGCGACGCTGTCATGAGAAACTCCGGGAGGGTTCGCAGCTATTTAGGCGACCGATGGCGCCTGCGCCAGACACGAGGCGGTGAAAGGGCTTCTGGACCAATCACGGGCGGGATTGCCGAAATGCCGGTTCGCGGCTACGCCTCGGCCAGGCATGTCTCCCAAAAGTGGCTCCGGTTTTGGGAGAACGACAGGCATAAACAGGAGCATGAAGCGCGACGCGCTTTAGCATGGAGACCGGGATGGAAGATCGTATTCGCGTCCGTTCGGAGGAAATCCTCTCCGACGACTGGGCCATCCTGAAGAAGACCGTCCTCGACTACCGCCGGCGCGACGGTCAGTGGGAGACGCAAATCCGCCAGACCTATGATCGCGGCGATGGTGCGGTGATCCTGCCTTACGACCCCTTGCGTTCGACCGTGCTTCTGGTGCGCCAGTTCCGCTATCCCGCTTACGTCACCGGCCACCGCGAGCCGCTGATCGAGGCCTGTGCCGGCCTGTTGGACGAAAACGATCCGGAGACCGCCATCCGCAAGGAAGCCGAGGAAGAGCTGGGTTATCGCTTGAAGGATATCGAGCGGCTGTTTTCGCCGTATATGAGCCCCGGCAGCGTCACCGAACGGCTCTGGTTTTTCATCGGCCGCTATTCACCCGCCGACCGCATCTCGGCCGGCGGCGGCGCGCAAGAAGAGGGCGAGGACATCGAGGTTCTGGAAATGCCGCTCGACGAGGCGCTGGCCGGCATCGCCGATGGCCGTATCGTCGACGCCAAGACCATCATCTTGATCCAGCATCTGAAGCTCAATCCGATGCCTGCCTGAACGGCGCCGGTCCTCCTTCGCCAGGGCTTTCGGGTGGCCCGCCACCCGAAGCTCGAAGGGCGAAGGGTGGTGCGGATGAAGGGACTCGAACCCCCACGCCTTTCGGCACTGGAACCTAAATCCAGGGCGTCTACCAGTTCCGCCACATCCGCATGGACCGGCAATCCCATGTGGCCATCATTCTGTCAATGTCAGAGACAAGATGTGGCCCAGCGACAAGATGTGGGGCAGGCCCGAATGCTGGTTATTGGCTGGGATGCGAAGACTGTTGAAAATTGGCCTCGCCTGTGACAAAAGGCGTGTCAAATGTGACGGGACGCGACGATCCGCTTCTGCAGAATGTGATAAGAAGTAGGAAAAACAAGAACTTATTCACATTTTGGAACGCAGTTTGGGAGAGTTTGAGCCGGGTTTTCGGTCAAATCGCCAGGTTCCGTACCAAAAGCCATTCCCGGCAAGAATATACCGGCAGGCTGTGAACGGCAGAGGCCGTGGCAGTCTCATTGGTGAAAACAAAGGTTTTACGATGCAGGTCACCGAAACGCTCAACTCCGGTCTCAAGCGAGAGATCAAGATCACCGTGCCGGCCGGTGACATGGAAGCCAAGCTGATGGCGCGGCTTTCGGATGCCCGCAACAAGGTCCGCATCAACGGCTTCCGTCCTGGCAAGGTGCCGGTGCAGCACCTGCGCAAGGTCTACGGCAAGTCGTTCATGGCCGAAGTGGTCAACGAAATCCTCAACGATTCGACCCGTTCGATCATTACCGGGCGTGGTGAAAAGGCTGCCATGCAGCCCGAAGTCATCATGACCGAGGACGAGAAGGAAGCCGAGAAGATCCTGGCCGGCGGCGCCGACTTCGAATTCCGCCTCAACTACGAGATCATCCCGGCGATCGAGATCAAGGACTTTTCCGACATCAAGGTGACGCGCCAGGTGTTCGACGTGCCTGATGCCGAGATCGACGAGCAGGTCCAGCGCGTTGCCGAATCGGCGCGCAGCTACGAGCCGAAGACCGGCAAGGCCGCCAATGGCGACCGCGTCACCATCGACTATGTCGGCAAGATCGACGGCGAGGCCTTCAATGGCGGCGCCGGCACCGATCAGCCGCTGGTGCTAGGCTCGAAGGAATTCATCCCCGGCTTCGAGGATCAGCTTGTCGGCGCCAAGGCCGGCGACGAAAAGCAGGTCACCGTGACTTTCCCGGAAAACTACCAGGCGGCGCATCTGGCCGGCAAGGAAGCGACCTTCGATGTCACGGTCAAGGAAGTGTCCCAGCCCGGCGCGCTGGAAATCAACGACGAGACCGCCAAGAACCTCGGCCTGGAGTCGCTGGAGCGCCTGCGCGACGTCGTGCGCGGCCAGATCGAGAACCAGTTCGGCGCCATGACGCGCCAGAAGGTCAAGCGCCAGCTGCTCGACCAGCTCGATGCGGCTTATTCGTTCGAGGCGCCGTCGAAGCTCGTCGACGCCGAGTTCAACAACATCTGGGCGCAGGTCAATCGTGATCTGGAAGCAGCCGGACGCACCTTCGCCGACGAAGAGACGACGGAAGAAGAGGCGCGCGCCGAGTATCTGCGGCTTGCCGAGCGCCGCGTGCGCCTCGGGCTGGTGCTGGCTGAAATCGGCGAGAAGGCCGGCGTGACCGTATCGGACGAAGAGCTGCAGCGCGGCCTGTTCGAGCAGGTGCGGCGCTATCCAGGAAACCAGCAGCAGGAAGTCTTCGAGTTCTACCGCAACAACCCGGAAGCGTTGAACACGCTGCGGGCGCCGATGTTCGAGGAAAAGGTGGTCGACCATCTGCTCGGTCAGGTTTCGGTCACCGACGTCAAGGTCAGCAAGGAAGAGCTGATGGCCGATGACGAAGAGGACGAGACCGCCGTCAAGGCGAAGCCGGCGAAGAAAGCCGCCGCCAAGAAGGCCGACGCCAAGACGGCCGACGACGCGGAAGAGCCCAAGAAGAAGGCCGCGCCGAAGAAGAAGGCCGCCAACGACGCCGAATAAGACCAGCGTTCAGCTGAAAACAGAAAGGCCGCCCTCGAGGCGGCCGCCAGACTGCTGACAAACCCCGTCGATTTTCGGCGGGGTTTTTTTGTTATGTGATTGAAGTGTCTTGGACTGTTTGTGTCAGGGGATTTTGACAGGAGGCGTTGGGCCTCATGTGCGGGCCGACTTGGG
>NZ_RZQT01000134.1:0-16457 GCF_003998485.1 Mesorhizobium sp. M7A.F.Ca.CA.001.04.2.1 | reverse complement strand
TCGAAGTCGCTCCGCAATTTGATGCCACGACCAATACTGCTCAGGCCGGCGCTCAGGTGCTTTTCGAGATACTGAGCCTGATGGTTTTCAGTCCGTCCATGGCTCACAAGCCGGGCCAGGGAGCCATATAACCAACATTACAATCAGCATCGAGCCTCAGAGTCCCTCTGGGGGGGGTGGTTCAATGGCTGATACGCGTATCATAACACTGCCCGCGGCGACGTTGATCATGGCTTCGGAAACGCCGATGCGTCGTTCGCAGTCGCGCACGAGGTGGCGCGCAAATGATCCTCAACGCTTATCCGCAACCGCTGGCCACGGATCAAGCATCTTTTCGCCGACGGGACCTATGCGTAGGCAATTGCTGGACAAGGCCGTTTTCCTCGATTCCTCGATTTCGTCATCGAAGTGGTGCGCCGTATCGATACCGAGGCCGGCTTCAAGGTGCTGCTCAGGCATGGGTTGTCGAAAGAACGGTTGGCTGGATCATAAGCCGGGCTCGATGCCTGCCGAGCGCCGGTATTGTCGTCAGCCAGACCGTCAAGGCAGATGCGCAGGGCGCCACGCGTGGCGTTGATGCCACCAAGTAGAAGATTGGGCGCAAGCTTGAGATTGACCATCAGCAGCCGCTCATCAGTGTCTCGATGTGGCGGGTACGTCCTTCATGTCCGCAGGCACGATTTTCTCGGACCACTTGATACCATTAGAATGACTCGGCCGATCGGCTATCGTTCTCCTCACTGGAGAGCATGAGGAATGGTGGCGCGGGTGACGGGGCCTGCTTTTTCGGCTATGTTTTGCGCCATAATTCCGTAGCCCAGCCAACTGTACTTATACGAAACGCCACCCGCCATCGACGAGGAGCGTTTGCCCCGTGACGAACGCTGCGTCGTCCGAAGCGAGGAAGGCGAGCGGCCCCATGAGATCGGCAGGCTCCCCTGTGCGCTTAATCGCCTGCTGCTCGACCGTCTGGTCAAACCATCGGGTTTCGAGGCCGGCCTCAGTGGTCCCGGTGCGCACCAGACCCGGCGCAATGGCATTGGCGGTTATTCCGAACTGGCCGACCTCAGACGCAAGAGACCGCACGAAGCCGATAAGTCCCGCCTTGCTTGCCGAGTAGTGGCAGTAGCCGGGGATGCCGGAATGGAAGACCGTGGACGACATGGCGATGATGCGCCCCCAGGCCTTCGACTTCATGTTCGGCAAGAAGGCCTTGGTAAGGTGAAACATGGAGTCGAGGTTGATAGTCAGGACTTTTCGCCACTCATCAAACGCAATCTCCTCGATGGGCGTATTCGGATAGATACCGGCATTGTGGACAAGGACGTCGCAGCCGCCGAATCTTTCGTCCACCTTTTCCCGCAGCCGCGCGACGTCCTCGGATGACGATAGATCGCAGTGTTGGGCGAAGGCTTTGCCGCCCGCGCGCTCCACATCAAAAATAGTCTCATCTGCTGCGGCAATATCGGCAATCAGAATATTCGCACCTTCACAGGCCAGCCGTTCGCAACACGCTCGCCCGATGCCATTTGCACCTCCCGTTACGACGGCCGTCTTGCCCGCCAGTCTACGTTGCATGGGTCTTCTCCGACTTCTTGCTGATGGTGCGCGTCGGCAAAGCCGGCGGGTCGCCGTGTTTAGCTGTTAGTCAAACACCGGAATCATCGTGGACGCAGTTATTCGAGATCCATACTGTTCCATGCCTTCCAGACTTTGGTGCGATCACGTTAACTACGTCGTGTGATTTCGCCCCTCTGCCTTAGATCCAATGGCGAACTGCCTCCGTTCCATCGGACACACCGACCGGGACCATGGAGGCTTGAGGATATCTTCAAGCACATGGCTCTTGCGGCCGACATTTAACGCATCGAGCCCACAACGATGCGCATAACCTTCCGCGCTTCGATAACGAGACGCGATCCGAGAGGAACGACAGTGGTGGAAAGACCTGCGTCAACAATGAGCGGACCATCCAGCTCGTCCCCTTGGTACAGGTCTTCGCTGTTGAAGATCCGCGTTTTCAGCCACTTGCCGCCGAACATCACATCGCGTTCGGCGAATTTCAGTTCGGTCGTTCGCGTGCTGGATGTGTCCGGGGCAACGCCATTTCCCATAGGAGCGGTCGCTACCAAGCGCAATGCGACGATCTCTATCGGTGTATCAGGATGGGAATGACCGTAACGCTGGTTATAGGTTTGATGGAAAATCTCGGAAATTTCGTGAACGGACGTCCTGTTTTGCGGGAGTTCCACGGTGACAGTATATTCCTGCCCGTCATATCGCAGATCGAGAAGGTACTGGTAGCGTATCTCGGCCTTTCCGCCTGTTTCAGCGTCCAAATGAGCTTTTGCTAACTCTGATTGTTTCTCAAATCTACGAGAAATCTCGCATTCCTCAACGTCCTTTATAAATTTGTTGAATGGAATCGCAATATCGTGGCGCATGGGGGAATGCAGCATCCCCCATGCGGAGAATACGCCCGCGTGGGGGGGCACTACGACCTCAGTTATTTCCAACGCTTCTGCGAGAAAGGCGGCGTGCATAGCGCCGGCGCCACCAAAGGCGACGATAGAGAAATCCCGCGGTTCGATACCCTGTTCGACGGTAATCCTGCGGATGGCATCGGCCATTTTGGCATTCGTGATGTCCAGTATGCCTTCTGCAAGTGTTTCTGTATTTATTCCAAGCAATTTTGCTACCCTCGTTAGCGCGGCCTCCGCCTTTGCACGGTCGATCCGAACTGTTCCGCCCAGCTCTGCTCGTGGCAAGAAGCGATTCAAAAACACTTGTGCGTCGGTAACCGTGGGTGCTGTGCCGCCCTTCCCGTAACATGCCGGCCCCGGTTCGGCTCCTGCACTCTCAGGACCCACGCGAAGGCCGCCCGCTTCGATATAGGCAATAGAACCGGCGCCAGCACCAATCGATTCAATTTCAACAACGGGCATGATAATGTCCATGCCAGAGAGCGTCGTCTGATTTACAACCCGCGGCTTGCCGTCAACGATGAGACTGACATCGAAGCTGGTCCCTCCGACGTCGGCGCATATGACATTGTCGGTGCGGAAGAGCTTTGTCATTTCCGCCGCTCCTATAATGCCGCCGACCGGGCCAGAAAAGAGGGTTTGAATAGGCTGTTTACTCGCTTGTTTGACAGACATCAAGCCGCCGCTAGACCGCGTTACATAAAGCGGTACTGTAAGTCCTCTTTCTTTAAGGCGCGATTCTACGACCCCAAGATATTGCCGAACTAGGGGGCTGATATAGGCATCCGCCACGGTCGATGCCGCTCGCTCCGCCTCGCGCCACTCGCGTGCGACTTCGTGTGAAAGTGACACGGAAATTCCTGGAACGTTCCGCTCCAGAAATTCGCGAGCGGCAATCTCGTGGTTGGGATTTTTGTAACTGAACAGGAAGCAGACTGCCACCGATTCGATCCCGTTCAGCCTAGCGTGTTCGGCCGCGGCTTGCAGGTCGCCCAGATTTATTTCCGCTATTTCGTTGCCTTCGTAGTCAAGGCGACCCCCTATCTCCAATGTATCCCGCCGGCGCACGAACTCTTCGGGACGCTGGAACTTGTTGTTGTACATTTCCCTTCGCGGTCGCGATCCCCGCATGATGAAGAAGGTGTCGCGAGCGCCGGCGGTCGCCAAGAGCATAATCCTGCCGCCAGAGTGAGATAGCAGCGCGTTCAATCCTTGCGTCGTCCCGTGTACCGCAAACTCGACCTCGGCGAAATCGTCGATGACCTGGCCGAAAGCGCGCAATATACCGTCCGATAGATCATTTGGCGTGGTCGGATATTTCGCCGCAAGTAATTCACCTGTGGTCGTATTTTGAACGACCACATCCGTAAAAGTGCCGCCTATGTCGGCGGCTATCCTGTGCCGGTTTTTTTCTACATTGGTGCTGATATTGGCCATTTATCTTGCCTCGTATTACTTGCGACCGGTGAGCGTATTTGCAATCACCGCTAGAATGATGATGGTTCCGGTTACTATCTCCCGGAGATATGGTTCGAGGTTCATAATGTTGAAGGCGTTGTTTATGATCGCCAACAGAAACACGCCCACGACCGTGCGCCAAATGGCGCCCGCACCGCCGCCAATCGAGGTCCCTCCGAGAACAACCGCGGCGATAGCCTGCAGCTCGATCCCGGAACCGCTGTTGGGTATGCCGGTGGACACCTTCGATGATAGGAGGATGCCAGCAAGAGCA
Source organism: Mesorhizobium sp. M7A.F.Ca.CA.001.04.2.1 (assembly GCF_003998485.1). Lineage (NCBI taxonomy): Bacteria > Pseudomonadati > Pseudomonadota > Alphaproteobacteria > Hyphomicrobiales > Phyllobacteriaceae > Mesorhizobium > Mesorhizobium sp. M7A.F.Ca.CA.001.04.2.1. The sequence continues at coordinate 12,242 of NZ_RZQT01000134.1, read as the reverse complement.
GCCGCAAATCCAGTAATCGCAAAAGTTGATCCCTTGATGGTTTTGGTTCGGATACCCGAAAGAAGCGCCGCTTCCTCGTTTCCACCGACAGCAAATATGTATCGGCCATACTGGGTGCGATGAAGCACAAGCATGGAGATTAGCACGAACAGGATGAAAGCAATGCTGGGATAAGTGATCCCGTAAACGGTACCTCGTCCAAGCGTAGAATAGGAATTTTCCGTTACGTTGATCAGGTATCCGCCGGACATGGCAATGCCGCAACCCCGAATTACGATGCTGGAAGCCAAGGTGATCAGGAACGAATTCAACTGAAGCCTGGCAATAAGGATTCCGTTGGCTAAACCGATCAACGTGCCAATCACTACACCCGACATCAAACCGACTGTCGGCGCCGATGCATTGGAAACAAGTGCCGCCGCAATTCCGCTAACTGCGAACGTCGCTGACACGGATAGGTCAAAGCCGCGACCGATGATCACGTACGTCATGCCAGACGCAATGATTCCGATCCCGGCGTTCTGGTCCAGCAGATTGCGCAAGTTCCTGAATGTTAGGAATGCAGGCTCCACAACCGCAAGGACGATGATCGCAAGTACCAAGGCGATGAGGATGGCGTAATCCTTCAAGAGGCTCAGCCCATAGTTCTTGAACCGCACCAGTCTCTCCAATCTATCGGTCGCAGCGATTGCAGAAATCTTTCTCACTCCTGTTTGAATGGAGATCGCTTTCGCATACGCCAAGGCAATCGCGCAGGATTGCTCCGATCTCGATTTCTTCGGCGGGTTTTTCGCCAACAATGCTTCCTTCACGCATGATGTACATCCGGTGGCACAAGCCAACCAGCTCCTCGGTCTCAGACGAAACGATCAGAATAGCCATCCCACGCCCTGCCAATTCGGCGATCAGATTGTAGATTTCGGATTTTGCGCCGATGTCCACGCCGCGGGTCGGCTCGTCAAGCAGCATAACCGTCGGGTTGCCGGCCAACCATTTTGCGAACAGCACCTTTTGCTGGTTGCCGCCCGAAAGAGAGGAAACCAAAGCGTCCGTAGATTCGCATTTGATGTTCAGGCGGTCGGCCCACTTACCTATCTCTTCCCCCTCCTTCCCGCGGTTTATTATTCCGAATGGGCGAAGCTCACCAAAATTTATGAGCGAGATGTTCTCCGCGATCGAATGTTCAAGAAACAATCCCTGCTCACGCCGGCTTTCCGGCACCATGGCCAAGCCATTGCGCCTTGCCGTGATCGGCGTAGGGCGGCCAACTGGATACCCGTCGATTGCAACCACGCCACCTTGAAATTCGTCGGCACCAAAGATGGACCGCAACACCTCAGAGCGGCCGCTGCCGACAAGTCCTGCTATTCCGACTATCTCTCCCGCCTTAACCTGGATGTTGATGTTCTCGAATTTGCGCCGTCTTGTCAGCCCACTGGTAGTTAACTTGACGGCGCTAGTTGGCGGCGGGGCCTTCTTGCGCGGAAAGACATCGGAGAGCTCGCGGCCCAGCATTGCGGCCGCCAGTGACGCGTGTGTTTCATCTTTAGCCGGTCCCGTCTGAACGTGCTTGCCGTTTCGAAGGACAGTTACAGCATCGCAGCTTGAGAGTATGTGGTCGAGGAAGTGGGACACATATATAAAAGTCGTCCCGCGATCCTTTGCCAACCTTTTGACGACTTGGTGCAAGTGTTCAGTTTCGGTAGGGGTAAGTGAAGATGTAGGCTCGTCCAGCACGATCAGTCGAGCATTTCGAGAAAGCGCCTTGAGTATCTCCACTTGCTGCTGATCAGCGATACTTAACGAGCCGACCCTGGCTCTTCCGTCGAGCTCGAATCCAAGTTCGTCACGTAGTCGGTTGAATTCCCAGAGGCTCCCCCGGGTTCGTAGAAATCCAAGTGTCGCGTTCTCGCGCCCCAGACAGATATTTTCTGCGACTGTGAGGTTCTGACAGAGAACAAGTTCCTGTTGGACGACAGCGATACCGCGCTCAATCGCTTCACGTGGTGACGAGACCAGCGTGTCGTCACCATCGTAGATCACGCGTCCATCGCTAACCTGAAGAATCCCGCCGACCATCTTTCCTAGCGTCGACTTGCCCGCGCCATTCTCTCCGACGAGACCGTGAATGCTTCCGCTGCAGACTTCAAACGAGACATTCTGAAGCGCGATGGCGCCCGCAAAATGTTTACTGACATTGTCAACAACGACCTGCATTGTATACCTCTAGCCATCCCACTTCGATGACCAGTCCGGATGGGCATTGAGATTTGTCTTCGTGGCGATTGCCGCACCTACGGGCGAACGCGTTTCCAGATCGATAATCGGTTCAAACTCTTGACCGCGCATGGCCGCTATGATGTTTTTGCCGCCGAGATAACCTTCCATGTATGGCAGCTCCACATAGGTACCATACCAGCGTCCTTGGCGGATTGCCGCTACCGCTGTTTGCGTAGCGCCTAGGCCTATAAGTTGAACGCCCTCACCGCCGACATTCATGCCTGCACCCGTCAAGGCAACCTCCGCGCCCGCAGCCGCCTGATCAGCGAAAGAGGTGATAACGTCCAGGTCCGGATTCGACTGCAAAACGTCCTGCGTCACCTTGAGCCCAAGTTCTCTGCCCCACAGCGTATCTTGGGTGGAGACGAGCTTAATCGACGGATACTCCGCAATATGTCTATTGAATGCCTCGATCTTGGGCACGTCCTGGGCTGCTGACCGGCTGCCGACCAGCAGCGCGACCTTGCACGGATCCCTGCCCTGACAGGCTTCCACAGTTGCTTCCGCCAGCCGAAGACCAATGCTGCCTACATTATAGCCAACGAATGTCGTCATCCCATTGACCTGGAACTTGTCGGTTGTCGTTGGATCGGGTCCTAGCGGATATTCGAGCGAACCGAACTTGATGCCTGCTTTGATTGCCTCCTCGGCGGCAGGGACCGCCGAAGAATAACCCATCGGCAGGATCAGCATCCCGTTGAATCGTCCAGAAGCGACCGCGTCCTGGATTTGGTTGAACTGCCTGTCTGCATCAAAAGCACCGTCGAACAATTCAATTTCAACGTCGCCAGCTTCTTCCGCCGCCTCCTTTAGACCCTCTAGGCTAGCTAGTGTGAAGGCGTTGTCGGCAGCGAAGCCGAACAACGCAATGCGGATGGGATCGGCAGCATATGCTGGCCCGGACAAGACCACTGCGACACCTGCCAAGGCTGCTATCTTATAGGTCAGATTCACTCGACTTCTCCTCCCTCACAAAGGGCGCCCTAAAGATAGCAGGGTCCCGAATGCCCGCTAATATCAAAGTTTCGGCGGCTATGTTGGAATTGGTATGAGCCATGTCGCCTCAAGTCTGGTTTCTTGCACACCGGATAGAACACTGAGCAGCCCCATGCGATGCGGCCACTCAGTGTCGTGGCAGTGAGCCAGATCGAGCTGATCGGACACGAAGCGACGTGCTTGTCCATACGCGATTAGGGAAGCCAGGAATGATACGTGTGGGAATAGATGTCGGAGGAACCTTCACCGATTTCGTGTTGATAGACACGAAATCGGGAGAGGTCATGTACTTCAAAGAGCCCTCAACACCGCACGATCCGTCAGAAGCTATTGAAACCGGTTTGGCCAGCGCGCTGGCCAAATATGATCTGAAACCCGAGGAAATCGAATTCGTCGGTCACGGAACAACCGTCGGCACGAACATGGTCATCGAGCTTCGCGGCGCGAAGACTGGCCTGATAACGACTAAAGGATTTCGTGACATCCTGGAAATCGGCCGACAGATGCGCCCAGACGTATATAACTACCGCGTAATCAAGCCGATACCCCTGGCAAGGCGACAGTACCGGATCGAAGTCTCCGAACGTGTCGATGCTCGCGGAAACGTGCTGGTGGAACTCGACGAGGCCGAACTCCGACACGGGGTGGAATACCTAGCCCGCGAGGGCGTGGAAGCCGTGGCTATCTGCTTCCTGCACAGCTACTTGTACCCGGAACACGAACTGCGCTCAGAAAGCATCGTGCGGGAATTGATGCCGGGTGCGTTTGTTAGCCGATCAAGCGACGTCTTGCCTGAATTTCGTGAGTATGAGCGATTTTCAACAACGACAGCCAATGCGTATTTGGGACCGAAATTCGAGAACTACCTTGCTCGGTTGGTCGAGAGGCTGACGAAGTTGGGCATATCGGCAAAACCCTACACGATCCATTCAAATGGCGGGCTGATGTCAATAGATACGGTTCGCCGTTACCCCGTTCGAACCTGTCTATCGGGTCCTGCTGCCGGGGTAATTGGTTCTGCGGTCATCGCAGCGCAGGCCGGGTATAAAAATGCGATTACTTTTGACGTTGGCGGCACAAGCACGGATGTATCGCTTATCAGTGATGGAACGCCGCATTTTACTACAAGTCGCGAAGTGGCGTCATATCCTATTAAGACGCCGATGGTGGATATCCACGTAATTGGCGCCGGCGGCGGCTCAATTGCCTATATCGATAGTGCCGGTGCCTTGCATGTGGGGCCACGGAGCGCAGGCGCTGTGCCAGGGCCGGTCGCGTATATGCGAGGCGGCGTCGAACCCACGTTAACCGACGCTAATGTTGTCCTGGGTCGCCTTAACCCTGTCGCGATATTGAACGGGACAATGCCCATCGACCTCGATGGCGCGCGCAGGGTTGTCGAGGAAAAGATTGCCATTCCGTTGGGAATGAGTGTGGAACAGGCAGCCTATGGGATTATACGGATTGCCGTCTCGAACATGGCTCGCGCCATCCGCTCGGTGACAACGCAACGCGGCGTTGATCCGCGCAAATATGCATTCATAGCCTATGGTGGCGCTGGGCCATTGCATGGTGTTGAGACGGCGATCGAATGCGGACTGTCCAGGGTTGTGGCTCCGAGGGAGCCTGGAACGATGTGCGCGCGTGGTATCCTTGTTTCCGATATCAGCCTCGATTTCGTTCAGAGCAAAATTCGCCCCTTCATTTTCGAATGCTGGTCGAGCATCACGTCGGAAATGGAAGTTTTGCGCGGTGAAGCCGAGCGCTGGCTGGCTAGCGAGGATGTGCCCCCATCCCAACGACAATATGAGAATGTACTGGAGGCACGGTACTTTGGACAGAACCACGAGGTGCAAATTCCACTCCCGAATCCGCCGCCAGATGCCGAAACCTTCTTGTGGGAATTCGAGCATGCGCACCGCAAGGAATACGGCTATTCGCTCCCCGACCGTCAGATCGAGATAGTAAACTTCCGGGTCCGCGGCTCGGCGCCATCTTTGGGAACGGCCAGCCACTGCCAGCAGCCGAACGGCAAGCTTGAAGCGGCCATCATAGGGCGGCGCGAATTCTTCGTCGACCCGGATGTAAAATGGGTGGATGCTGTCGTTTACGCACGCGACAGGATTCCGGTTTCGACGCGGATCACCGGTCCCGCGATTGTCGAGGACATGAGTTCGACCTGCGTGATCTTTCCCAACCAGGTCGCCTTTGTGGATGCTCCGGGGAACCTGATCATTGAACTGAACAAAAAGAGCGGGCAATAAGCAGATGACGAAGAAAGATAGCGGCAGCGCACCGGTCTCCGATCCGATTGCGATGGAAGTTTACAACAACCGCTTGATGACGATTGTCGAGGGAATGTTACATATCCTCGTGCGTTCATCCTTCTCCACGAATGTAAAGGAACGGCGCGACTGTTCTGTAGGATTGTTCGACGCCACCGGCCGGGTTCTCGCCCAGACAGTCCACACTCCTCTGCACTTGGGCTCCACAGTCGGCGCGGTTTCCCATTTATTGAAGGAGTTTTCGCCGGAGCAAATCAGCGAAGGCGACGCCTTCATGTGTAACGATCCTTATATTGCCGGGGGTACCCACCTCCCCGACATCACTGTGGTCTCGCCGGTCTTCTACAATGGCAAGCTGTCGTTCTTTCTCGCAAATATCGCCCACCATTCGGATGTCGGCGGCGTGGTTCCGGGGTCCATTTCGGGTACCGCCGAAACAATATTTGCAGAAGGAATTCGTATCCCGATTGTCCGACTGCGGCACACAGGCAAGGTGCAGAATGACATCGTTCGTCTCGTCACCCTGAATACACGTGATCCCAAGGAACGCGAGCTCGATCTGGGGGTGCAACTCGCAACGAATGACCGCGGGATCGTCATGGCTCAGGAACTTCTCGATCAAATCGGAGATCATCGCCTTACGGCAGCAATAGCGGATATGATCGCCTATACGCGGCAGCGCCTCCTCAATCAGCTCGAAGCGTTCACTTCGAAAGAGGCCAGTTATGAGGCATTTCTCGACGACGATGGTATAGGCGATGATCCGGTCAGGATCGCCGTGCGGATATCCGCATCAGGCGGCAAATTACTATTCGACTTTTCAGGCACCGGTCCGCAAGCCGCGGGTGCAATGAACGTACCGTTCAATGCCCTGCAGGCGACGGTAGTGTATTGCGTCAAAATGATGATCGATCCGGGGTTGATGCCTAATCATGGCATTTTCGACTGCATCGAGATTCAGACGCCCGGCCGGTCGATCGTCAGTCCCGCACATCCCGCAGCGGTCGGCGCGCGATCGATCACAGCAAACAAGGTCGCGCGCGCGGTCATTGGAGCGCTTGCGCAAATGCTGCCGCAGGAGCGCGGTATAGCGTCGGGCCAGGACATTGTGCCCGGTATCTGCTTTGCAGGAAAACGAAACAATGGCGACGATTATGTCTACATGGAAACTATCGGCGGAGGATCTGGAGGGACAGCAGAAGTCGATGGCATGGACGGCGTGCAGGTTCACATCACCAATACTTCCAATCTGCCGGTGGAAGCCCTTGAGCACGAATACAATCTCCTCGTTGATGAATATGCGCTGGTGGAGGACAGCTGTGGCGCGGGCAGGTACCGAGGGGGTCTCGGCATCGCGCGGCAGATTGCCGCCACAGAAGATGACGTCATCTTCTCGGTGCGTTCAGACGGCCATATTTACCCGCCTCCCGGGCTACGCGGTGGCCAGGATGGGCGTTGTGCGAAAATACTATTCAATTCTGGTTCCGCCGAAGAACGTGAACTCGATTCGAAGACTACGAATTTTGTCCTTAATTCCGGTGACAGTATAAGAATCGAAACGCCGGGCGGCGGAGGATATGGTCCTGTCAGTGAAAGAAGCGATAAGCAGGTTGTCGACGATATCGAAAATAGCAAGACATCGCTCGCATTCGCAAGAAAAACTTACGGCACATCACGGGTAGAGCAGATTCTCGAAAAAGGGGAGCAGTCAGCCTTTGACGCAATCAAGGCGGCTGAATGAACTTTCTATGAACTCACCCAGAAGAACTTTTGATGTTATTGTTGCCGGTGGCGGTCTGGTGGGGATTTCCATTTCCCTTGGGCTGAGACTGAGTGGCCTTGATGTGCTCGTGCTTGATGGCTGCGATGACGACAATCGTGCCGCACGCGGCAATTTCGGCCTTATTTGGATCCAGACCAAGGGCCACTCGTTCCGACCTTATGCGCAGCTTTCACGCAAAGCGGCAAAGATGTGGCCGGCCTTTAGTTCGCAGTTGAAAGAATTGAGCGGAATAGATGTCGGCCTGGAGGACAATGGGGCCTTCTATCTCTGTATGTCCGAGGCGGAATGGAAAGATCGTGCGGAATTGATGAGAAAACAATTCGACAATGATCTTCCCATAGCTGCCGCGTATGAGATGATGGAGCGCGGCGAACTGGACAAGCATATTCCCGGTCTTGGAAATTCAGTGGTCGGTGGCTGTTACGGTCGCCTGGACGGCGCGGTGAACCCCTTGAAGTTCTTCCGGGCGCTACATTCGGCATTTCGCGCAATTGGTGGCGAATACCGCGCATCCAGCGCTGTCACGGAGATCCGGCCAGCAGGGTCCGATTTCCAGGTAACAGCTGGGAACTCGACATATAGCTGCGCCAAATTGGTGCTGGCCGCAGGACTTGGCAACAACCAGCTGGCACCGATGGTCGACGTCGCAATGGATATACGACCCGTCAGGGGGCAGGTTCTGGCTACGAACAAACTGCCGAAGTCGCTGCGTTATCCAACCCACACAATCAGGCAGATGAGTGAAGGCGCCTTCATTATCGGCGATTCTCGCGAAGAGGTGGGACTCGATGACGGAACCACGCCGGAGGTCATGTCAGCCATTGCAAGGAAAGCCATAGCGTGTTTTCCCAATCTGGCCGATACCCAGCTTTTGCGCGCCTGGGGCGGGCTGCGAACCTTCACAAAGGATGGAATACCGCTCTACCTGCGCTCCAACTCCTATCCCAATGCATATGCGGTGAATGTTCATAGCGGAGTTACGCTGGCTCCCGTGCATGCGCAGGACCTGGCGTCGGCCATTGAAGAAGGAGACTTGGAGGCTCGAATTCCGGACTTTTCAAGGAAGAGGTCATGAATTTCCGCCCTATATTTGAGGAAGAGGCCGTCCCGCGGACAATCATCCTGGTCAACGGCGTGCCGGTAACCGCCAGAGTTGGCCAAACGCTTGCACTGGCGCTGCTGGAAAACGGCCTCGACCATTTCAATGTCAACCCGGTATCGGGAAAACCGCGTCTCCCCTATTGCATGATGGGCGCCTGTTTTGAGTGCCGGATCATTGTCAACGGGGTGGCTGACGTTCTGGCCTGCAGGGCTGAAGTTCGTGATGGCATGGTCATCGAAACGCAGGACAATTGCCGTGAAAAAATATGATCTGGTCGTCATCGGCGCCGGTCCCGCCGGATTGGCCGGCGCGTTACAGGCGCACGAACTAGGCCTATCTGTCGTAATTTTGGACGACGGGAAACGGGCCGGCGGACAGATTTACCGCAATCTCGAGAACCTGACTGACAAGATGCGGTCGATCTTGGGGAAAAGCTATCTCAATGGCGAAAGTTTGCTGGGAAACGCCCAGCACATGGGCCTTGATATCAGGGCCGAAGCGGTGGTCTGGCATATCTCGGCGGCGAAGATAGTATACTTCGTGCATAAAGACCAAGTGGTGGCCATCGAAGCTAAAGCCATAATGCTTGCCACGGGCGCGCTTGAGCGGCCTTTTCCGATTCCCGGGTGGACCTTGCCAGGCGTGATGACCGCTGGCGCTGCACAAATAGCAATGAAATCCGGCTCGGCCATTCCTGCAGGACGGATTGTACTGGCGGGGTGCGGCCCGCTTTTGTATCTCGTTGCGGGCCAGTTGGCGCAAGCTGGGGCCGATGTCCAAGCTGTGCTCGACACTACCCCAAGCGGAAACTACTGGCGCGCTATTTGCCATAGCAAGCTTGGGTCTACGAGCCTTAGCCAGCTCTTCGACGGTATTCGGATGATCCGAACTATGTCTGCCTATGGCATCCGCCGGATACTTCAGGTGGAAGACATCAGAATTCTCGGTGAAAACCGTGCGGAAGCTGTCGAATATTCTACTCCCCGCGAGTCCGGAACTATCGAAGCCGATTGCACTCTTCTCCATCAAGGGGTAGTCCCCAACATACAGCTATACAGACATTTGGGTTGTGAGATCAGATGGGACGATTCACAACTCTGCTTCCATCCTGTGATCGATGGTAATTGGCAGACGAGCGTGCCTGGCATATTCGCGGTCGGCGACAATGCACGCATAATGGGAGCAAAGGCAGCGGAATATTCGGCGCGTTTGGCGGCATTTCACATCGCAGAAAACAAGAAGCGGATTATCGATCCGAAAAGCAGGAATTCCATCCAACGAAAATTCCGCCAACTTACTGAATTACGCAAATTTATTGATACGCTGTATCGACCACCATCACAGTTCCGAATTCCGCCTCAGGAAGACACCGTGATATGCCGCTGCGAGGAAATTACCGCCGGCGAGATCACCGATTTGGCAGCCGCTGGCTGTGTAGGGCCGAACCAGGCCAAATTTTTCACCCGATGTGGCATGGGTCCTTGTCAGGGGCGCAATTGCGGGCTCACTGTCACCGAATTGTTCGCGCACGTGACAGGAAAGTCGCCGGACGAGGTGGGATACTACACTATCCGTTCTCCGATACGGCCTCTAGCATTGGCAGCCCTCGCCGGCGTCGAAACGAGTGGCCTCGCGGCGGATATCGAGTTTTCCTGACGGACCGTTTGAATCGTAAGCTCTCAAAAAGCTGCAATCCGTTGTCAGACAAGGGGATTCCATGAAGAAGTCGAGGCTGTCTGGGGCGCTGACCGCCTTGGTCCTGCACCAACCGTGTGGTATTAGGCCAGAAATAGTCGGCGTTCGCTCGGCAGCGGTTGATGAAATTTAATCAAATTGAGGCCTATCGCGCTGTCATGCTTGCTGGGAGCGTGAGTGACGCAGCTCATTTCCTGAACGTTTCCCAGCCTGGTATCAGCCGCCTGATCAAGGATCTCGAACGCTCGATTGGATTTGACCTGTTCGACCGAATTCCGGGAAGGATCGTACCAACTCCCGAAGGTGAGGCTTTCTTCAAATATGTCCAGCGGACTTATTCGGGCATTCGATATCTCGAAGGCGCAGCAAAGGACATCGCCAATCTCAAGCATGACCGGCTCCGCATTGCTTCATTTCCTGCCGCATCGCTTGAAGTGGTGCCGAGGTCCATTGTGAGATTGAATGCAGCTTACCCGGACCTTAAGATAAGACTTGAAGTACGCAGCTCCCTTAGGATTCTGGATCTGGTTTCCAGTCGGCAAGTCGATGTCGGCATTGCGGCATTTCCGGTTAATTATCCGGGTGTCATTCTCGAACGTGTGTACGAACCTTCTTGCAAGTGTGTTCTGCCGGCGGGACATCCCAAAAGCGGTCTGAGTAGAATCTCACTCGAGGACCTGAAGAATGAGACGAATATCGGGATCTCGGAAGACCTTACAATCGGAAAGGCGTTGCTTGTGGCCGGGATTGAATCAAACGTGAAGATCGACAACCTGATCGAGACGACTTCCGGGTACACGATTTGCAAAATGGTTGAAATGGGACTGGGTGTCGGTCTGGTCGACCCGCTTGCCGCGTCCTTGTTCCGAGAGAGTAGTATCGTGGCCGTTGAATTCAAACCGGATGTCAAATTCGGATTTGCGATTGTCCTATCTGAACACGCAATTCGATCACGATCCGTCGATAAATTCATCAAGATTCTGAATGACACCATTAAGCGGTCGATATATCCGGCGGAGTTTGAGCCTCCTGAAAGACCTGACACTTAGATCCGCGATCGCGCCTCTGCCTCAGCCCGTATATTCAAGACACATCTGCGTTTGTTCGTAAGACATGCTCATGGGTCAGGCGCAAGATCGCTTAGATACCCCTCACGCTCGTTCGCTCGGCTTCCGTCTCGGCATGGCCCCTCTCAAGGTCGTCGTGAGAGGCCAAACTGCCAGAACGGCGCAGCCAAGAACCGACCGCTAAATCCGCTTCCGAAACTGTCCGGGATTTAGCGGAATCGCTGTCCCGCGAATTACTGAAATCACTGTCCGGGATTTAGCGAAACACGCAGACAATGTCGAGGTGCCTCCCGGCGAGGAGCCATCACGCGCACAGCGGCTGAGGCAGACCACACCCTGCCATCACTTCGAACCGATTGGTGCGTGGGGCGAATTGACTAGACGTCATGTTCCGAGGGTCTGAGATCGGTGGCCCGCCTTTTCGTGCGATTAACAGACGAGGGTTGCTTCTCTATTCGGCGTGTTGAAGTCAAGCGCTTTTCGAGCCTTCCGCTTAGCAGCTTCGCCGGCCTTGCGCATCTTTCGCGGGGTCTTGCTTCTCCGGGCGGCTCGATCGACCGCGAGCAAGGCATTTCGAAGGCGGGCAAGCCGAGACTGCGTACGATGTTGATCCAATGGCAAACACGGCTTGATCGTAAGCGGGTAGCTGATGCCGGCTATCGCGGCCATAACGCACCGCAGAGCCACAAGCTCAGGGTCTTCACCAGCGGCCAGAAACGCCGCGTCAACCCAGCCATCAAGCGCCAGATGCGCCGCCGCTCCGCCATCCAGCAGGGCGATGCCCTCAACGCCATCCTGGCTGCCGCCGGCTAACTTCTCCCTCCTGCTCAACGATCGTGTCCCAGGGAGTGGTGTAGCTGACGGCTTGGTCGCCGCGCTCTCCGGCATGAGGCCGGGCTGATCAGCGTGCGACGGCTGGCAGGCTGATGAGAGGATCATCGCTCATTTGGCTGATGGTTTCCAGCGTCATGTATCTGGCGCGTTGCACGGCCCATTCGTCGTTCTGTTCGAGCAGGATCGCGCCAACCAGGCGG